>NZ_JASCPM010000029.1:0-61715 GCF_029960215.1 Pseudomonas sp. PS01301
CCGCTGCTACAGGTGTGCGCGATCTCCTGTAGCAGCGGCGCGAGCCGCGTCGGCGGCACATGCGGTACGTCTGACGCGCCGCCGCTACAGGCCCGACGCCTTCTGCCACACCTTGGGCTTGAAGAACAACGTCTCGCCCCGCGCCAAACCACTCAGGCTGTCATGGTCCTTGACCACTTCCGCCTCGATCAGATCGCTCTGCCCTTCGACCTTCAACGTCACCCGCGTGGTTGCGCCCAACGGGCGAATGTCACGCACCTCGGCAGCATGGTGATCCTCCAACTCATGACGCGACAGCGACACCTCGTGCGGACGAAACAGCACATGCTCCTCACCGCCCAATTGCAGACGGTTGGAATCACCCAGGAAGTGATACACGAAATCGCTGGCCGGATTCTCGTACACATCGCCCGGCGAGCCGATCTGTTCGATGACGCCCTTGTTCATCACCACGATGCGATCGGCCACTTCCATGGCCTCTTCCTGGTCGTGAGTCACGAAAACCGACGTCAGGTTGATGTCCTCGTGCAGACGAGCCAACCAGCGGCGCAACTCCTTGCGCACCTTGGCGTCGAGCGCACCGAAAGGTTCGTCGAGCAGCAACACCTTGGGCTCGACCGCCAGCGCCCGGGCCAGAGCGATACGCTGGCGCTGGCCACCGGACAACTGCTCGGGATAGCGATCGTGCAACCAGTCCAGCTGCACCATGTTCAACAGCTCATGCACCTTCTGCGCAATCACCGTTTCGGTCGGCCGCTCGCGCTTGGGCTTCATGCGCAAGCCGAAGGCCACGTTGTCGAACACCGTCATGTGCCGGAACAACGCGTAGTGCTGGAACACGAAGCCGACGTTGCGATCCCGCACATCATGGCCGGACACGTCCTCGCCATGGAACACGATGTTGCCCTGATCGGGGGTTTCCAGCCCGGCGATGATGCGCAGCAGGGTGGTCTTGCCGCACCCGGACGGGCCCAGCAAAGCCACCAGCTCGCCACTCTGGATGTCCAGATTGATGGAGTCCAGGGCCTGGAAGGCATTGAAGCGCTTGCTGACGTTACGAACTTCGATCGACATTAATCATTCCTCCGCGGCGCTGTTGCGCAGGCGGTCAATACGGGACTCGCTCCACTGCTTGAGCAGCAGGATGAAGAGCGCCAGGATCAGCAACAGGCTCGCAACGGCAAAGGCGGCGACGTGGTTGTATTCGTTGTAGAGGATCTCCACGTGCAACGGCAGGGTGTTGGTCACGCCACGGATGTGGCCGGACACCACCGACACGGCACCGAATTCACCCATCGCCCGCGCGGTACACAGCACCACGCCGTAGATCAGCCCCCACTTGATGTTCGGCACAGTGACGTGCCAGAACATCTGCCAACCGTTCGCGCCCAGCAGGCGCGCCGCCTCCTCTTCCTGCGTGCCCTGCTCCTGCATCAGCGGGATCAGCTCACGGGCCACGAACGGTACAGTGACGAAGATCGTCGCCAGCACGATGCCGGGCAAGGCGAACACGATCTGGATGTCATGGTCCTGCAGCCACGGCCCTAACAGGCCCTGGGCGCCGAACATCAGCACATAGACCAGGCCGGCAATGACCGGCGATACCGAGAACGGCAGATCGATCAGCGTGACCAGGATGCTCTTGCCGCGAAACGAATACTTGCTCACGCACCACGCCGCGCTGACGCCGAAGACCAGGTTCAGCGGCACCGAGATGAGCACGGCGAACACGGTCAACTTGAGCGCCGACAACGCATCGGGCTCGAAGATGGCGGCAAAGAATGTCCCCAAGCCTTGCTTCAGGCCCTGGGATACGACGATGAGCAACGGCAACAACAGAAACACGGCGAAGATCAGCCAACCCAGGGCGATCAACACCCGCCGCGAAGTGGCGCTGCCACGGCGGGCCGCATTGGTGGAGGCAGCAATGGAAGATGCAGACATGTGCGGAGCCTCCTTCAAGGGGTTTCGATGCGCCGCTGCAACAGATTGATCAGCAGCAGCAGAATGAAGGAAACCACCAGCATCATCACGCCGATGGCCGTGGCGCCGGTGTAGTCGTATTGGTCCAGCTTGACCATGATCAGCAGCGGCAGGATCTCGGTCTTCATCGGCATGTTGCCGGCAATGAAGATGACCGAGCCGTACTCGCCCACGCCTCGGGCGAAGGCCAGGGCGAAACCGGTCAGCCAGGCGGGCAACAGCGCCGGTGCCAGGATGAAGCGGAACACCTGCAAGGGCTTGGCCCCCAGGCAGGCCGCAGCTTCCTCGACCTCACGCGGAATGTCGGCCAGCACCGGTTGCACCGTGCGCACCACGAACGGCAAGGTGACGAAGGTCAATGCGAGGGTGATCCCCAGCGGGGTGTAGGCGATCTTGAAGCCCAGATCGGCAGCGAACTGCCCGACCAGACCATTGGGCGCGTACAACGCGGTCAGGGCAATGCCTGCCACGGCCGTGGGCAGGGCGAACGGCAGGTCGATCATCGCATCGATGATCTTGCGTCCGGGGAAGGTGTAGCGCACCAGCACCCAGGCTAGTAGCGTGCCGATCACACCGTTGATGATGGCCGCGCACAACGCCGTGCCGAAACTGAGTTTCAACGCAGCAAGAACGCGGGGTGCCGTGACGATGGTCCAGAACTGTTCCCAGGTCAACTGCGCGGCATGCACGAACATGGCGGCCAGGGGGATCAGCACAATCAGGCTGAGGTACACGACGGTGTAGCCCAGCGTCAGCCCGAAGCCGGGTATGACGGGGGAGATACGACGCGACATAGAAGTCCTTGGTTGGTACAGGTTTACGCATCATGGCCTCTTCGCGGGCAGAGGGCTCGCCGCCCGCCCCGCTCCCACAGGGTTCATATGAAACTGTGGGAGCGGGGCTCTGCCCGCGAAGAGGCCAGCCGCCTCAACACATGTCTATAACTTATTGAGCCTGATAAATCTGGTCGAACACCCCACCGTCATTGAAGAATTTGGGCTGCGCCGTTTTCCACCCGCCAAAATCCTTATCGATAGTGACCAGATTCAACGCCGGAAATTGCTTCTCGTACTTGGCCGCCACGTCCTTGTCGCGCGGACGATAGAAATTCTTCGCCGCGATTTCCTGGCCAGCCGGGCTGTACAGGTGCTTGAGGTAAGCCTCGGCGATTTCCTCGTTGCCTTTCTTCTTCGCGTTCTTGTCGACCACCGCCACTGGCGGCTCGGCGAGGATGGACAGCGAAGGCACGACGATGTCGAACTTGTCCGCGCCGCCATCTTCCTTCAGAGCCAGGAACGCTTCGTTTTCCCAGGCCAGCAGCACATCGCCCTGGCCGTTGTTGACGAAGGTAATGGTCGAACCGCGCGCACCGGTGTCGAGGATTGGTACATGCTTGAACAGCGTCTGCACGTATTCCTTGGCCTTGGCCTCATCGCCACCACCGGCCTTCAGGCCATAGGCCCAGGCGGCCAGGAAATTCCAGCGCGCGCCGCCAGAGGTTTTCGGATTGGGGGTGATCACCGAGACATCGTTCTTGATCAAGTCGCCCCAGTCCTTGATGCCCTTGGGGTTGCCCTTGCGCACCAGGAACACGATGGTCGAGGTGTACGGCGTGCTCGCATCCGGCAGGCGGGTCTGCCAGTTCTCCGGAAGCGATTTACCCAGCTTGCTGATCTCGTCGATGTCGCCCGCCAGCGCCAGGGTTACCACATCAGCGGGCAGACCATCGATCACCGCACGGCCCTGCTTGCCCGAACCGCCATGGGACTGCTTGATCGACACGTTGTCACCGGCGTGTTCTTTCTTCCAGAAGTTGACGAACTCAGCGTTGTATTCCTGATACAGCTCACGTGTCGGATCGTAGGACACGTTGAGCAGCTCGTAGTCCTTGGCGACTGCGGAACCGGCAAATACGGCGCTGGCGAGGGCTGCCAAGGCATAACGGCGGATAGACATGGACGAAGCTCCTGGAATGGCGGGTGTTTTTCTTATGACTGATACGCAGGGCGCGTATTCAGCTGGGCTTGTTGCCCGGGTTCTGCAAACGGAATTTTTCCTTGCGCTCGATCTGCACGACCTGAGCGTTGTGAACGGTGATCTCCACCGCACCGAAACGCAGGTCGCGCAGCGCGCTCTGAATTTCCCGCAGAATGGTGGCTTCGTCCTGTCCTTCTACGCTGCGTAGCGATGCGCTCATGATCATGCTCCTGGGTAAGGGGGTGCCAAGGTGGCGTGAGCGCGATATTAGAGAGGTCCTATTATTCTTAAAAATACTGTTTAAGAATTTTCATATAACCAAACGTGTTTTTGGCCATTCACCGTGGTTGCCATGTCAGCGCTCTGGCCTCCACAGGGCGACCGAACCAGTAGCCCTGGCCAAGTCCGCACCCATGTTCCAGCAGAAACCGGGCCTGGTCAGCCTGCTCGATGCCCTCGGCATGCACCTGCATGCCCATGCTGCGGGCCAAGGCGATGATCGCCGTGGTGATCGCCACATCGTCCTCGTCACCCGGCAGGCCGGCAACGAAACCCTGGTCGATCTTGAGCTTGTGCACCGGCAGGCGCTTGAGCCTGAGCAAGGATGAATAACCGGTGCCGAAATCGTCGATCGCCAACTGCAGGCCCAGGTCGCGCAGGTGATGCAGCTGCTCGAGGGCGCGGTCCGGATCATCCATGACCGCACTTTCGGTGACTTCCAGCTCCAGGTGCGCAGGCGCCAGTTGCGTCTCGGCCAGGACCTTCTCGACCTGCCGGCAGAGATCATGGTGGCTGAACAGACGGCTGGAGATGTTCACCGCCACGAAATCCAGTGCCTTGCCCTCGACCTGCCACTGGCGCATCTGCCGACAGGCGGTGGCCAGCACCCAGGTGTCGATCTCGGCGATCAGACCGCTGCGCTCGGCGATGGGTATGAACTGTCCCGGCGGCACAAGCCCGCGCTCCGGATGCTGCCAGCGCACCAGCGCTTCAACCCCGACCATGGCGGTGTCGCGCAGTGCATGCACCGGCTGGTAATGCACGCACAGCTGACCATCCGCCAAAGCCTGCCGCAGTTCGGCGGTCACTTCGATGTGCTGCTGGGCGCGCGCGGTCAGCTCTTCGGTGTACAAGGCATAGCTCGAACGACCCCGCGCCTTGGCCTGGAACAGCGCCGAATCGGCATTGCGCAACAGTTGTTCGGCGCCTTGGGCATCGTCGGGAAACACGCTGATGCCCATGCTGGCACTGATGAACAGGGTGTGGCCATCGATGACGAAAGGTGCTCGCATGCCTTCAAGCAATGCCTGCCCCAGCGCCGTCGCCTGACCGCTGCGCAATTCGCCTTCCACCAGCACGGCGAACTCATCCCCTCCCAGGCGGGCCAGGGTTATTTCTTCGCCCAGCCCCGACTGCAGCCGCTCGACCACCGCCATCAACAACCGGTCACCCACGCCATGACCGAAGCTGTCGTTGACGTTCTGGAAGTGATCGAGGTCGATCAACAGCAAGGCGCAGTTGCGGTGCGCAAGCCTGGCCGTGTTCAACGCGTGCTCGGCGCGGCGGCTGAACAGCAGGCGGTTGGGCAGCCCGGTCAATGGGTCGTGCTGTGCCAGATGGGCCAGCTCGCGCTGTGAATGCCTGATCGCGCTGATGTCGGAGAACACCGCCACGTAGTGGCTCAGCATTCCCCGATCATCGCGAACGGCGCGGATGGTCTGCCACTGAGGATAGATGTCACCACTCTTGCGACGGTTCCAGATCTCGCCGCTCCACTGACCGTGCTCGGCCAGCGTGCCGAACATCTGTTCATAGAAGGCCGGCGGGTGCTGCCCGGACTTGAACCTGCTCGGGTTCTGCCCCAGCACTTCGTGCTCCTCGTACCCGGTGATCGCCATGAAGGCCCGATTGACCTGCAGGATGCGCCCTGCGGTATCGGTCACCAGCACACCATCGGCGGTGCAGTCGAAGACCGCTGCCGCCAGGCGTCGGCTTTCGCGATTGGCCTGGCGCGCACGCTGCCAGGCGAAGGCAAAGGCACTGCCCAGCAGCCACACAGCGCAAGTGGCCAGATGAAGCTCCCATCCGGCCAGCGAGGCACCGAAAAGGCCGTTGGACAATCGATCGCACAACAGAAGCCACAACACGCAGACAATCAGGTAAATCACAACGGCGCGCGTTGTAACCCGAGATAAAACGGACATAGGGTCAATCGGCCCACATAAAATGTGTATCAATTATAGAATAGAAACATTCAGCGACTCTTCTTCAAAAGAGCGACTGGCTTTCTCTGATAGCTTGTCGATAATGCGCTGCACGCATTACCCACCCAACCGAGGGCCCTCCCGCCTATGTGGTACAACGGTTTTCTCGATCTGTCCGCCTGGCAAGTGGTGGCAGTCACGTTGTTGCTGACCCATGTCACCATTGTCGGTGTCACTGTCTATCTGCACCGCTATTCTGCCCACCGCTCCCTGGAACTCAACGCCGGGCTCAAGCACTTCTTCCGTTTCTGGCTCTGGCTCACCACTGCCCAGAACACCCGCGAGTGGACCGCTATCCACCGCAAGCACCACGCCAAATGCGAAACCGTCGACGACCCGCACAGCCCCGTCATCAAGGGCCTGGGCACCGTCATGCGCACCGGCGCCGAGCTCTACCGCAAAGAGGCTGAAAACCCCGACACCTTGCGCATCTATGGCAAGAACTGTCCCGAAGACTGGATCGAGCGCAACCTGTATTCACGCTTTCGCCTGAGCGGCGTGGTGCTGATGCTGGTCATCGATCTGCTGCTGTTCGGCGCCCTGGGCCTGACGGTCTGGGCCGTGCAGATGATGTGGATTCCGTTCTGGGCCGCCGGCGTCATCAACGGCCTGGGTCATGCCGTGGGCTACCGCAACTTCGAATGCCGCGACGCGGCCACCAACCTGGTGCCCTGGGGCATCATCGTCGGCGGCGAAGAGCTGCACAACAACCACCACACCTACCCCAACTCGGCCAAGCTGTCGGTCAAGAAATGGGAATTCGACATGGGTTGGGCCTGGATCAAGCTGTTCACCTGGCTGCGCCTGGCCAAGGTGCAGCGTGTGGCCCCGATCGCCCACCGCGTGGAAGGCAAGGGCCAGCTCGACATGGACACCGCCATGGCGATCCTGAACAACCGCTTCCAGATCATGGCGCAGTACCGCAAGCTGGTCATCGCCCCCCTCGTGCAACAGGAACTGAGCAAGGTCGACGAATCGGTACGCCACCAATTTCGCCGCGCCAAGCGCCTGCTGTCCCGTGAAACCAGCCTGCTGGACGAGGGTCATCATCTGCATATCCAGACGATGCTCGAACACAGCCACCCCTTGAAAGTCATCTACGAAAAGCGCCTGGCCCTGCAACAGATCTGGGCGCGCACCAGTTCCAACGGGCATGATATGCTGGCCGCCATCAAGGATTGGATCCAAGAAGCGGAAGCCAGTGGTATCCACTCGTTGCGCGACTTTGCGACCCAGCTCAAGACCTATTCGTTGAGGCCTGCGGTAGCCTGAGCCGTTTATCGGTACGCCCCGGCCCCGGGGCGTACCGTCGGAACTTCATCACAGTTTTCCGCTCTCAGACTCATAGCGCTACCGCCTGGGGTCATGCCTGGGCCGCGCCTTTTTCGCGCATCCGTTCGCAGTAATCCCAACGCCTCTGAGATGCCGTGATGATGGTCAATAAAAAATTACCTTCTACACCCGTCAAGCCTTTACCCGAAGCCGCCGAAACCTTACTCGCCTTGATGCATGCCCAAGGTGAGGTCGCGCGGTTGAAAGAGCGCGAACAGCTATTCAGCTCGCTGTTGGTCAGCGTCAACGCGGTACTCTGGGCGTTCGATTGGGAAACGCAGCAGATGATCTACGTCAGCCCTGCCTACGAGCGGATCTTCGGTCGCTCGGTGGGGTTGTTGCTGGCCGACTACAACGAATGGCGCGACAGCATCTACCCCGACGATCTCGACTACGCCGACCGTAGCCTCGCCGAGGTTCTCGACAAGGGCGCCGTCGAAGATCGCGAGTACCGCATCATCAGCGCCGACGGTCAGATCCGCTGGCTCAGCGACAAATGCTTCGTCAGCCACCAGGCAGATCCCGGTCAGCGCGTCATTGTGGTGGGCATCGCCGAGGACATCACCGAAAAGAAGCACCTGGAAGGCGAGCTCCAGCGCCTCGCCACCACTGACGTGCTGACCCAGAGCAGCAACCGCCGACACTTCTTCGAGTGCGCCCACCGCGAGTTCGAACAGTCCCGCCTCAACGACACACCGATGGCCTTCCTGCTGCTGGATATCGATGACTTCAAGATGATCAACGATACCTACGGTCACCAGGAGGGCGACCATGTGCTGCAACGCATTGCCGAAACCGGCCGCGCGGTGTTGCGCCGTGGTGACCTGTTCGGGCGCATCGGCGGCGAAGAGTTCGCCGCGGTGTTCCCAGGCTGCGCCCCAGACATGGCCATGCAGATCGCCGAGCGCCTGCAACGCGAGATCCAACGCATGAGCTTCAACCACAACGGCAAGAGCTACGGCGTCACCGTGAGCCAAGGCCTGACCAGCATCCAGCCCCAGGACGAAATGCTCGACTCACTCTTCTCGCGCTCCGACGCCGCCATGTACCAGGCCAAGCGCCAAGGCAAGAATCAGATCGTGCCCGCCTAGGTCAGCGAACCATTTGTGTCCCCGGCCACTCGTTCAATTGCGACACGCCTATTTTATGCAACCGTGCTGGATTGATCACGTCTGGCCCATTAGGCAATTAAAGCATGTTGTATCAACTTGTAGAATTATCTACCTAGATCAAAGCCCATTGGGTGGAGGTTGTGCTAGCCAACTTCATTGCTCTCTATTAAAAAGACATATTCGTTTCCTTGAGCCATATGTTAGGTCATGGTTTACTTTTCCATGAAGCTACGGAGAATAACCACTCAAGGGGTTACACATGAAATAATTATTTATAATTGCCACACTTATCCCGCTATCGGTTACGGCCAATTGTGGTAGCGAAAACTGCCTAAGCTTTCCCCCTGCTTATTCCAGGTTAACTAAAGTTGATTTGGAGGACTGGGAGTCTGTCACAAAAGAATTCAGAGACAACGCTCTTTGGAATCAAAACACTACTGAAATCCAGTCATGTGAAAGCCTCTATACCTTGCCGGTTACCACATCGCGCGAAGGTAATGTCAGCTTTGGCGGTATCTGCACCATCGCAGGCTCAGGCCAAAAGGTATTCATCTGCACCGACCGCATGCTGGGCCGCTTCGAGGTATTTCCAGAATTTCAGCGTGACCTGCCCTAGATCGCTCAGAAAATATTCGACCATTGCTGGGGTGGTTGATCCTCATCTCTCTCGATTGCCGCCAAGGCCCCAGGTCGATAGAGGTCTTTATCCATGTCCCGGCGTAGTTCAGCAGATCAGCGAATCATCGGCGCCCCTCGCCACCAGTTCAGCTGCGACACCCCTATCTTAAGTAACCGTGCGGGTTTGCCTTGAGCGATTTGGGTGACATCTTCATCTGCCCCCAGCGACGCCATTTGCGCCGCAACATTCACAATCAACTTTTCCCTCGAGTAGACCCCTCCGCCCAATTGATAGGCTGCGGCAATCAACTCTCGCAGTTCAAGCGGCAACCGCCAGCGTCGGCGCAGTTCCGATCCATAAGGCGCACTGAAAGTACGCAGCACCTGGGTGATCCGGACTTCGTCGAGCTCGCCGCCCGCCAGTTGCCATTCCTGCAACACCCGCAGCAACGCCAGGTCACCCAGGCAGTGCAACAAACCTGCGCAGTGGCAAAACCACTCATCTAGCTGCTGCTGACGCGCAATGCTGCGGGCGAATTCCGCGGTGTGGGCCGAGCGGTTCCAGCAGACCTCGGCCCGCTCCAGCAACAGTGGGTCGGTCAGGTAGGCGCCAGGTTTGGAGGCCAGGGCCAGCAACAGGTTTCTGCTCTGTGTGACACCCAAGGCGTACAGTGCCTGCTGCAGCGTCAATACCGGCGACGCACCTGGTTTCGCGGCGCTGTTGGCCGCGCTGATCAGCACTGCCGTGACCTGCGGATCACTGCGCAGGTTGGCTTCCAATACCTTCATATCTCCCGATGCGCGAATCACGGCCGCCTGCACATCACACAACAAAGGGCCGCCGTCGCACTCCAGGCGCCGACGCTCGACATAGTGGTCCAACGTAGTACCTGCAGCGATCTGTGGAGCCCGCTGCGCTCCAACATCTCCCGAGTTTGGCAGCAAGGTCAGCAGACGCGCTTTCAAACCTGCCATATCCACAGGCTTGGTCAGGTACGCCGTCGGCGCCAACGGCAGCACTTCTCGCACACTGGCACTGTCGCCGCGCTCGCTCAGCAGAATAAAGGGCAAGGTCGCCAGGCGAGGGCTTTTGCGTACGCCGCGCAATAGATCGAGACCGCTGATACCCGGCAGCTCGCGTGTGGCGATCACCAGATCCGGTAGCTCACGCAGATGCTCCAACGCATCAGGCCCCGTCGCGCACATTTGCAGACGCGCATCGCCCCGTACGGCCAGCAGCATTTGGGACAGCAGATCACGCATCCAGGGGTCGGAATCGGCGATCAACACACGAGGGGGGAAGCTGGCAACAGCATTCATAGGCGCACTCCATGAGCCAGAGGTGAAGGCCGGGTCAGGGCCGTGATGCGTGAGCACCGACAGTATGGCGTGTCGGTCGTGCAGAACAATGGATCCAGCAAAGGGTTTTTAGCGCATGCCGCGCCTTGCTGCAAACGGCCAGTTGAAGAATCACGGGCTTGGTAAAGCACCGGCTCAGCTTGATATTTATAGCGCGACCTTCAGCGTGCTGCGCCCCTCGGAAACCGTTGTTTACGTGCAGAAGTGTGGGCGTCGTTGATTACCTTATTTCAAAGACAATCCCGACTGGATCGCTCGTGCCATCCTCGATCAGTGCATAGCCAGCCAAAATAAAACCACCCCATAAAAAAACCCGCCGAAGCGGGTTTTCTATCAAACGATCACATCACTCAAGCCAGTTCAGCGAAACACTCTTCGATGATGGCCAAGCCTTTGTTCAACTGCTCGTCTGGCGCGGTCAGCGGGACCAGGATGCGCAGGACGTTTCCGTAAGTACCGCACGACAGCAGGATCAAGCCCTTGTCGCGCGCCTTGGCCACGACCTGGGCCACTGCTGCGGCGTTCGGCTTGTGGGTGTCGCCGCCTTCGAACAGCTCGACGGCGATCATCGCGCCAAGTGCACGCACATCGCCAATGACCGGGTACTTGGACTGGATGGCACGCAGGCCAGCTACCAGGTGCTCGCCAACGGCCTTGCTGCGATCGAGCAGGTTTTCTTCCTCGAACACTTCCATCACGGCCAGTGCCGCGGCGCAGGCGATCGGGCTGCCGGCGTAGGTGCCGCCCAGGCCACCTGGTGCGATGGCATCCATGTACTCGGCCTTGCCGCACACACCGGCAAGCGGGAAGCCGCCAGCGATGGATTTGGCGAAGGTGGTCAGGTCGGGCGCAACGCCCATCTGCTCCATGGCGAAGAACGTGCCGGTACGGCCTGCGCCGGTCTGCACCTCGTCAGCGATCAAGAGGATGCCGTGTTGATCGCACAGGGCGCGCAGACGCTGCATGAAAGCCTTGGGCGCGACATAGAAGCCGCCCTCGCCCTGCACCGGCTCCAGAATGATCGCTGCGATGTCACGGGCTTCGGCGTCGTTCTTGAAGATGCGCTCGATGCTGGCGATGGAATCGTCGACGCTCACGCCATGCAATTCGCAGGGGTAGAGCGCACGGAACACACCGCCGGGCATCAGGCCCATGCCGGCCGAGTACGGCACGACCTTGCCGGTCAGGCCCAGGGTCATCATGGTGCGACCGTGGTAGGCGCCGGTGAAGGCGATGACACCGGCGCGGCCGGTGGCGGCACGCGCGATCTTGATGGCGTTTTCCACGGCTTCGGAGCCTGTGGTTACCAGCAGGGTCTTTTTGTCGAAGTCGCCCGGCACCTTGGCGTTGATCTTCTCGCAGACCTCAACGTACGGCTCGTACGCCAGCACCTGGAAGCAGGTGTGGGTCAGCTTGTGCAATTGCGCCTGTACGGCGGCGATCACCTTGGGGTGAACGTGGCCGGTGTTGAGCACCGCGATACCGCCGGCAAAGTCGATGAACTCGCGGCCTTCGACGTCGGTGACCGTGGCATTCTGCGCCGACTCGGCGAAGATCGGGTGAATCTGGCCCACGCCGCGCGGGACGGCTGCCTGGCGGCGTTGCATCAGGGATTCGTTGGTCTTGCTCATGAAGTTCCTCATTCGCCGCTCATCGGTCGGCGTGATTCAAGGATTGAGCGGCCGGTGAGTACCGCAGCAGCATACGATGATCGACTGCTGCGGACGCCGGCCGCCAAGGGTGTCTGCGCGGTGGGTTACACCGAAATGCAGAGGTATTTGATTTCCAGATAGTCTTCGATGCCGTACTTGGAGCCTTCACGCCCCAGGCCCGAAGCCTTGATGCCGCCGAACGGCGCCACTTCGTTGCTGATCAGACCGGTGTTGATACCGACCATGCCGTATTCCAGCGCTTCGGCGACACGGAACACCCGGCTCATGTCGCGAGCGTAGAAGTACGACGCCAGGCCGAACTCGGTGTCATTGGACATGGCGATCACTTCGGCCTCGTCCTGGAAGCGGAACAGCGGCGCCAGCGGGCCGAAGGTTTCTTCCTTGGCCACGGCGGCATCCTTGGAGACGTTGACCAATACGGTCGGCTCGAAGAAGTTGCCCTGCAGTGCGTTGCCGCCGGTCAGCACGGTTGCGCCCTTGCCCACGGCATCGGCAATATGTTCCTTGACCTTGGCCACGGCCTTGTCGTCGATCAGCGGGCCCGTGGTGGTGCCCTCTTCCAGACCGTTGCCGATCTTGAGCTTGCCCACCGCCACCTTCAGCTTCTCGGCGAACGCGTCATACACGCCGTCCTGCACATAGATGCGGTTGGCGCACACGCAGGTCTGGCCGTTGTTGCGGTACTTGGAAATGATCGCGCCCTCGACCGCCTTGTCCAGGTCGGCATCGTCGAACACGATGAAAGGCGCGTTGCCACCCAGTTCCAGCGACACCTTTTTGATGTCCTTAGCGCATTCGGCCATCAACTGGCGACCGATCTCGGTGGAGCCGGTAAAGCTCAGCTTGCGCACGATTGGGTTGCTGGTCAGCTCGCTGCCAATGTCGCCGGCGCTGCCGGTCACGACACTGAACACACCCTTCGGAATACCCGCGCGCTCGGCCAGTTCAGCCAGCGCCAGCGCCGAGAACGGCGTCTGCGAAGCAGGCTTGAGCACCATGGTGCAACCGGCAGCCAGCGCGGGACCCGCCTTGCGGGTGATCATCGCGGCAGGGAAGTTCCACGGTGTAATGGCCGCGGTCACGCCGATCGGCTGCTTGATCACGATCAGGCGCTTGTCCGGCTGGTGACCGGGAATGGTGTCGCCGTAGACGCGCTTGGCCTCTTCGGCAAACCACTCGATGAAGGACGCGGCGTAGGTGATCTCACCCTTGGCCTCGGCCAATGGCTTGCCCTGCTCCAGGGTCATGAGACGCGCGAGGTCATCCTGGTTCTCGATCATCAGTTCGAACCAGCGGCGCAGCTTGTTCGAACGCTCCTTGGCGGTCAACGCACGCCAGGCCGGCAGCGCCTTGTCGGCAGCCTCGATGGCGCGACGCGTTTCGGCGGCGCCCATTTTCGGCACGGTGCCGAGGATTTCGTTGGTAGCAGGGTTGCTGACCTTGATGGCCTGCCCACTGTCGGCGCCCAGCCACGCACCATCTATATAGGCTTGCTGGCGGAACAACGAGGTGTCTTTGAGCTGCATGTCGGCTTCCTTAACGGCGCCGTACGTGACGGCACGAATGGAGGGATGAGAAGTCGCCCGGGCTGAGGTGGAAATAGCGCATGGATGGACTCATGCGTTTCAGCGACCAGACAAGAGCGTTTGAAATCTCAAACGAATCCTAGGATCTATGGGGTGAAAGGACAATAGCCGTTCGAAAAAAAGAACGACAGGCCCCGTAAACAAGGGCTTGCCCAGCCTGTGCACCTGTCACCGTAGCAGATTACAAACGATGGGCCGGTTATCGCAATGGACGACCACCCCCGACATGGGTATCATGGCGCCCGCGTTGCACCAGTAGCTCAGCTGGATAGAGTACTGCCCTCCGAAGGCAGGGGTCGTGGGTTCGAATCCCGCCTGGTGCACCAACAAATTCAAAGGGTTAGCGGTTGCCTAACCTTCTCCACCAAATATGGTGGGTGCAATATGGGTGCATATAGCCACATCTTCTCTTGAGCAGGTGCGAGCTAATGCGCTTCTCGCTGGTCGCGTTCGTCATGGAGTGAGGAGCGATGCCGCCTTGTATAGGTAGCACTGAAATGCTGCCTACCCCGGAACCTGCCAAGCTATCCTGCGCCCCCCTCTATAGCTAAGACGGGCAGAGCTATGCTGGATAAGCACGATCGCTGGATTCACTACTATACTGCTTCGTTAGAGACGGCGCCCCTTGGGGCTCCTCGTTACGACTTAAAAGAAGCATTAAATAAAATTGAAGCAGAATTCAAAAAAGACCTCTGCTACAAAATGGTAGATAGAAATACTGCGTGCATTCGTGTTACCGATGTGAGATTTAAGAAGGACGGCTCAATGGCAGCCTTATTAATTCAGTATTCGGATTCAAACGCTGCCGATCCGTCTTTCAGTCATTTGAAATCTGGAAAGCTCAGACAGGAGCCGAAGCTTGATGGAGAAGGGATTGCTGTTTCAGCACACATGGTCATTAATCTAATGCCTATGCCTGGAAAGCCTTTGGAGTTCCTCATGCTTCTTGAAGACGTTCCAGGAATTGGTAAAACACGAATACTTCCCTTCCTAAACGCCGTGCTGAAAAAGACTATGCTTAGGACATTCATCGATCCCGCAACTGGGAAGGAAGGCAGTTGCCATCCTTACTTAACGATGATCCATCATACTTCAAACACTCTTAAAAAAGACCTCGAAGATGGTGAGCTCAGATTCATAGAAGTCAGCAAAAGTGATACAATAGCCGACCTGGACGAACCAGAAAAGCTGATCAGATCGACTAATATTGTGAGAGTTAAAGTTGCTCCAAAGCTTGACGGAGAAGAGGCAGTTGGACTTATAAACAGAGTGCGCAGAATGTACTCAAACAAAGGGTTTGAGCATTTCAAAATAATTTTTAAACACGAGGAAGGCAAAATTCGCACTGTAGACCTTAGTTCGGCAAGACAGGACGCAGCAGAGGCACTGTTTGGGAGAATGGAGTTTCTAAAAAGTGTGCAACCACTGCCGCAGTGTTCCGATGAGCTAAATATGGCTTTTGTTGCTCAAATTTCAGATCTAAAGTAGCAGAGGTAATGGTGATGGGTAGCGTGAAACGCCTGTTGGTACCACTCGTCTATTTACGAATTCGACGACCTGACAAGTTTCTGGACGAAATCGTACTTCCTGCTGCCTTTTTAGCGCTTTCCTTGGTAATTTTTTGGGTTATCGACTGGAAAATTCAGGTATTCGGCGATAAAGGCCTTATTTCAGGTGTTGGCAGTTACCTGCAGATCGTTACTGGCTTTTACATCGCCTCACTGGCAGCCGTTGCTACTTTTAATCAAAAAGATATGGATAAAAGAATGGATGGAGACAGCCCAATTCTGACGCCGGGCTGGCTAATCAACAATGCACCGGAAACACTCACGAGGCGCAGATTCCTCTGCTTCTTATTCGGATATTTATCGTTTTGCTCTATTTTCCTCTATTTCTGTGGGATAGCGGCAAATCTAGTCGCTTATCCAATTGCCCAGATGATACCAGCCCAATACGCTTTTACGATTAAATGGAGTTTTGCCTGCGTCTATCTTTTCGTCCTTTACAACCTAATTTCTACTACATTACTCGGACTTTACTACATGACCGAGCGAATTCACCGACCATCGGCAGAATTTACCGATAGCCCGATTGACGCTGAAACTGATACAGGTCCGCAAAGAAGTACCGGTGAGCCAACCAATGGGGACACCGGCTGGGACTAGAGTCAGATACTCAAGAGCGATGTTCCACTAACAAACAAAGTTCGGTGGTTGAGGAAAGCGGCTACGGTTCAAAATCGAACCCTTCGATATGGCTCGCGGCGAAGCTAGCTCGTCGATTCAAAGAGGTAGGTGGCCAAAGCTGAGCCACCGTTACAACCACGGATTTTGTCCGTGCAGATCACGTAAAATCCAAGAGAACGAAAAACGTCCTTAACCGATCCTGCACCTAATTTTCGGTTACCTAAACCTTGTCCTCAGCGTAGATCGAGGCCGAGTGGATCATCCCATCCCAATGACGTTCGCCAATGCAGATCGAACCGAATTACCGCCGACAGCGGTGTTCTTTGCGCAGCTGAAGGCATAGGACGGCAGGCTCTCTGGCGGGCCACTTTGTGCTCAGCCTTTTGGGTTGAGGGCTGAGGGCTGAGGGCTGAGAATCTGAGTGACGCCGCCAGCGGTGCAGAGACGGAATCGAATATTTCTACGAGATGTCCATACAATGGGACGTCGGAGTGGATGAATATTCAGCAGGCCCCGAATCGTACCCCTATCCAACTGGAAAGCCTGCGCCAATGAGTACGATGCGCCGAGGGATACACGGAAACGACGTGGGGCCTGTGATCGAAAGGCATCTCGGACCGATTGCCCGCTTCATGCTCACGAAGCTGCATGCAGCTTTCGTTGCTGACTGATCAAACGCACGGTTCGCCCATCTGCTCCCAGTTGTTCATGACTAGCAATTTCTCCCCAAAGCGACAAATGATCTGAGGATGCACACGCCTTGTGACACCAACCGCTTGTACTTTTACACCATGCGGACTGCCGCTACACTCTCAGTTTGGGCAGGCAGGGTGAGCTTCATGGAAAGTAGTCCAAGGAAGGCAGTTTTTACACGCAAGGTGCTCTCAGCCGCTAGGCGCTTTCCAGCGTTGTTCCCGCGGCGTATCAGGTGCATTGCTGAAAGCCATGAACACTTCATAAATAGGAGCGCAAATAAGAAATTTCCTTCCTGGGCTAGTTTTTTCTATGATCCGGAGAAAACTATAAAGCTTAAAGGGATAGGTTGTGTATTGGAGTTGACGTCCAGAGAGCTAGCTATGCTAAGAGAATGGCATGAGCGCTCAAAGCATACTTGGATTGATGACAGACACGTAGAAGCAGTCTACGCCAGATCCTATCTATCTAGCCCTCGTGAAAATATCGTTGGTAATGTTAGCTTTGGAGGCAATCTGGGTCCTGGAAGTGTGGACCATTTAGAAGATGGGCCTCGGTATTTCTCAGGGTGCTTGTTAAGCTTAGCTCTCCTACCTTCAGGGTCTGCGTACTTAAATTTATATTTTTGGGCAAAGCCCACTGCAACCGGGATGGTTCAGGGGGTTGATACTTCAAGCTTAACGCCCACCGCAGAATTCAAAGGATACAACCTGTTCAGAAAAAATAATCTCGCTGTTTCGTACTACAGGTCAGATTATTTGGCTGGTCAGATGCTTAGAGATAGAATGGCTATGCTTGAAGATGATGCTTTTGCCGGTCTTGATAATATATTAAAAAAAATAGGCATGCCTGGATCATCTTGCAGATATATATTTAAAGGATGGGATTTTATTAATGATAGTGATCGGCTGATCTTTGCTGATCAGGGTAACTCTAATCAGCTCGATGATTATCAGGCTCAAGAATATGTTTATAGAACTTATCAGGGGGCATGTGTTAGAGAACTACTTTCTAAAGGTGTTTTTCTTGATCTAAATGAGTTCAAGTCAGAGAGATATGACTTGTTGGAGGTGCGTTCTCAGCGATATTCCTCGTTTGGAAGAGAGTACGATCTAGATGAGTTTACAAAATCAGCCAATCAGATCTTTGATTCGGTGATGGTTGTCTCATTGCCTGGGCATTTTTATTATAAGATAAAATGTCAGTTGAAGATATTAGAAAAGCATATAGGTTTTGAGTTAGAAAATACACATTGTTCTGAGAAGCAGACTAAATTGTTTTCCATTATTGAAAATCTTACTTTGGTAAAGGATGAGATAGATCAGTTGAGGAAGTACACGTCATGGGTATGTCCAGAGCGTTACTTGGCTGTTTACGAAGGGCGACTGAACGGTTTGAGCGATTTTGTGCTAAAAGTTTTAGCTAGAGCAGATAGAGAATACAAATTTGTTAATGATAAAATAAATATTAAAATTGTAAATAGCAATAGACACTACTCATTGATGCTGGGGGTATTTGCTGTAGTCCAAATCGCCCTGGCGTGTCTCGCAATAGACTGGGGTAAGTGGTTGAATTGAAAGATCTGCCGAGACGTCGCAGAAACTAGGTCTGCAATGCTTCAGGCAAGATGAGTGAGTCGAGAATACATCAAAGTCGAGGTGCCCTATGAGTTTGAAAGAATTATTCGCATCAATCGAAATGACGATGCTTGGTAAATTCAGGGAGTCAGGATTCATTCGGCACAACGGGGATAAAGGGGAGAACAGGGAAGAGATACTTATAGACTTTCTTCACAAGCATCTGCCGTCACGCTATGGTGTTACTAAAGGTGAGGTGCTAACACAGAACGGCCAACGCTCTCACGCCGTTGATATTATTATTTACGATGCCGTCAATTGCCCTATACTCTACTCAGGTAAAACCTCAATACTTCCAATGGAAGGGGTTTATGGGATTATTGAAGTCAAGTCATCGCTATCCAAAGCAGAGTTTGATGATGCTGCGAAGAAGATTGCATTTTTCAAAGAGCTAGCACCCCGAGACCTTGGAGTCGTGCAGACCGATGAGCATGTAACTTTAGTTAGACCCTCTAGGCCATTCGGTATAGTTCTAGGTTACCAGCTCGCAGGTAATTCGCTGGAATCCCTCAAGCAAAACTGGCAAGTGCAGAGTGCCGTCACTCACGATGTGAATTACTTTGTAAACCTCGTCTGCGTTTTAGGGGAGGGGCTACTAAGATATGAGCATATTGATTTTAGTGCAGGTGAAAAACATATGCTCTTGGATACGGATGAGTTTGTTAATTTGGTATTGACTGCCCAAAAGCGCGCCAAAAATGCTGAGCCCGAACTTGAATCTTTGCTTCGCATTGTGATTGAAGGTGCTAAAGACGCTACGTTTGGCAGGTTCTTCACCTATCTTCTGGTAATGCTTACTAAGATGAAGTTGAGAACTCCTGAGCTGGGACGCTACATCGACCCCGACATGCCAATCACTGTGATGAAGGTGTAATCATGGCCAAGATCGATCTAGACGAGGCTTGTCCTTGCGAATCAGGAAAGCTTTATCGAGACTGCCATATCACTGCGGTGATTCAAAGAACACTGCCGAAGATAGAGGAAGAAATATGCCTCAAGGTAATCCCCGAGCCAGATCCAAATACGAGGACAGTTTTTGAGAAAACCAGCAAAGGCACTGTTCTGTTCCAAGGGTATGACATTGGAGTAGCGCTATGCTGTGAAAAATGCCGATCCCATCTTACCCAAGGTATCGCAAGAACGCAGCTATTGGGCATTGTGATCAGATGCAACAGCTGCGGAGCCTTCAATGAGGTCTAGTCACAACCACACTTACATTAACTTGTCTTCAAAGAGTATCCTCAAAATTGAGGATACTCTAGGCGCCCCGAATTAAGGATGTTTAAAAGTAACCCTGGCTCACATTAAGCCTTGTCATCAGCGTAGATCGAGGCGGATATGATCGCCCCGCCTCAGCGGCGCTTACCTATACAGATCGGTAGCGGATTGCCGCTGGCGGTGGTGTTTTTGGCAGAGCCGAAAGCGTAGGAGGGCAGGTTCTCTGGAGAGCCACTCTGTGATAAGCCATTGGCCTGGGGACTGAGCATCTGCATGACACCGCCGGCGGTGTTGGCAATGCCGGCACCCATGATGGCTGAGGCAGCGGTGCCGGCTGTTATGTAGCTCGCGATGACTATCAGCGCCACACCAACAACTGTTTGTAGAACGCCAGCCCTTTTGGATCCTTCGATAACAGGTACGATGCGGAGCTCTCGTAGCCCACCTCTTTCAAACTCATGCTGGCCAACGTTCTTTCGGTTTTGGATGATCGCAAAGCGCATCCCTAGTCTGCTGAGCTTGGTCACCTCTTCTGCAAACCCCTCCACGGTATTTCCCAAAGCCTTGAACGCCTCCCAGACGCTACCGCTGGACAGCTGATAGTCCTTGTAGCGAAAGAAACGGCGTGCCATAGACCCTGAGAGGTAAACGCGCATCATAGGGGTGTAGCGGGCTGCTGTGGCGGCCATGACTCAACTCCTGGGCGCACTGTCGGCGCCGTGATTTGGTATTTGGGTTCCCAGCTGCATTGCCAGCAGCATTCGGGATGCGCGGGCGTCATCGCGGATCGCCTTTTCGCGTCTTGGGTCCGGATTCCACACTGAGCAATGCGTTGAGGCCTGGGGCTTTGCGAACTTATCGATGCTGGTAAGCAGTTCGGCAGATATTGCAGCTTCTTCGGCTGTGAAATACGGGCCGTCTATGTCGCTCCGGCCACCTTTGACGATGGTTGTCACTGACCAAACGGTGTAGCCGCCGGTGGTGTTCGGCGCTTTGGCGAAGTCGGTCACGCTGCAGGCCGCTTTGAAACGGTCGATGGGGCTCACAAGCCCAGCTCCTTGCCGATTTCCCGCTCGGTCATGCCTCGAGCCAGGCCGCGCCGCGCGTGCCATTTCGCAAACTGCCTGGTGCTCGAAGCGCCTGGCTAGGGATTCGGCCTTAGCGGCGATGCTTCCTGCCAGTTCGCGGGACATTTCAGGGACTGGTGGTCTTGAGTAGTCTGAGTTTTCGGCGCTCACGGGCAGCCTCCTAGAGTTAACATGTCCGACGGCGGGTAAATCTAGTGCAGCCCATACTGGGCGTGGCCTGCAGCGGTATGCCTGATCGGCATTTGGCTTTAACACTTTTAACAAAAAATCCTGAGGGGAAAAAAATCTGTACGTGGGGTCGGAAGCGGTCTAGGTCAGCGAACCTTCCAGACTTTCGACCCGCCCCCCCTAGTAGTCCGGTGCGATGTACGGCGGCGCCGACCGCATCTGCTCCAGCGCTTCTGCTGCGCTCAGGCCGCCGGCCAGCAGTCGATCAATCTCTTTGCTCAACCGCTCGCGCTCCCCCATCTGGCGCAATAGTGCGCGGCTGTGGGCGATTTGGTTGAGGGCTCGTTGGATTGGCTTGGGTAGATGCGTACGGCTCATGGTCTTCTCCGGAGTGAATAGAAAGGCCCGCAGGGCGGGCCAGTATCGGATCACCCCACAAAGGAAAAGGGGGCTCTGACTGCTGCGGTTATGAGGTCGTGGCACTCACAGCTAACCCACGCCAGGCGTTACGTAGACGATTTTCCCTGGGCGGCTGCTGTACCGAGCGTTACCAGGCGAGTGGCTGTAGGCGCGAAGACGGCCAGGCCAGCGCGGAGCTCGGCGAGAATCGTGACCAGGTTGCGCTTGAAGTTGTCGCCATCGTGGCGGCTCGCTTCTACCGTCACCTCCTGCCGGTCCAGCAGCGCAGCCACAGTGGTATCTAGGATCAGCGCTTAGCCCTGCGGCATACCATTGGTGACGACGACAGGCGTACCCCACAGGCTGGGCGGAGCAGGATCACGTGGCGTGCCAATGACATACTGACCGTCGCCGCCTTCTGCACGCTCGCTCTCGATGGCGAACCAGTCATGTGGGTTCATGACGATGGCGTTGGGATTCCAGCCGTCGGCCTTGAGGTTGGGCAACTGGTTTGCCGGTGGTAATGCCGGTAGCGATGGCCTGTTGTTTAAAACCTAAAATTTCACCTGATCCACCTTCGTCGATGATAAGCGCAGTTTCTAACTTCTGTCGCACGCCTACCCATCAGCGTGTTGATCTGCGCCTCAAGCTGGTTATTGTCCTGTAACACCTGCAGGCTTGCAGGAATCCAGATAGCGATGTTGGCGATACCGGCGCGCTCCATTTTGGTAGGCATCTCCCACTTAGCCTTCGGGTCACCTTCCTACTTCTGGTAAGCCGCTCCATTGATGTAAACGTCCAGACTAGCGGAATGGTAGGTCGCGATGGTGATCGGCACGATCAGCAGCACATCTAGCAGGCTAAGCCGCGGCTTTGGAATCCCGAGCATGCCGCCCTCTTCATGCTGAGGTGCAGTTAGGTGACTGGTTGAACCTGTGACGCCTCTGTCAGGGTCGTAATTGCGACACGCACGCCGACTTTTCAGCTGATCTGGCCGGTTGACTTCAGTCAGGCCTGGAGGCCGGTGATGTCCTTGTGCACAATCCAGGGGATGCTTATCGAAAGATAAAAAAATCGGCTTTTTTGGAAAAATATTCCGACATACATTTTCTAACAAAAAATAGCACGCTAAGCACTGAACTTTCTCCAAACTTCGGAACACTCAGAACAAACACCTCTTTTAAAAATAGTTGTTAAAGATTTCCCACTCCCAGCCGATGGCATTGACGCATCAATGGCATGGAGGAGCCGACTGGAAAACTAAAACATCTATTCGAGAGGCTTACATGTTTAACAATGCGTTGACCAACTTATCAGTCAGATCAAAGTTGGCGCTCGGGTTCACGCTCGTGATCGTACTGACGGTCCTGATCGCCCTGACGGGCTGGCGAGGCATCGCCTCCATGAGTGAGCGCAGCGAGCGCATCACGGACATTGCCAAGCTCAGCACCCTGACCCGAGACATGCGCATAGCCCGACTGGTCTATGGCCAGAACTCTGACGACGCCAACGCCGCGACCTGGCTGAAGGCCTACGAAAATCTCGATAACCACCTTGCCTACCTCAACAGCGTATTGAACTCCGAGCTTAATATTCCTCATGTGAAAGCGGCCATGGCGGCCATGAAGGAATACAAGGATCATTACAACAGCATCATCGCTGCCACCCGCGCGCGGGAAGCCAGCAGGGATGTCTTCGGCACCGCAGCCGACACCGCAGACGCCAAGTTGCGACAGTTGAATGGGCGCGCCAACTCAATGGATGGCGACGCCGCGCAACGCGAAGCGGTGCAACGGGCCCTCATGCTGTTTCAAAAAATGCGTTTCGATGTGCGTGGGTACACCTACACCCTCAAACCCGAGGCTCAACAGCTGGCCGCCGCCTCGATTGCCGCAGCCTCCGATTACATGAAAAGCCTGACAAGTTCCGGCATCGACGCCTCCGCTGTCGCCAGCCTGGTGGACTCGATGAACGCCTATGGATCCGCCATCAACGGATTCTCGTCTTCGCAAGCCACTATCAACCAAGGCCAGGCGGGGATCTCGAAGAACATCGAAGTCCTGCTCGGTTCGGCCAATCAACTGGCGCAGAACCAGGTAGCCCTGCGCCTTGCAGACGTCGATCAAGCCAACCGCATGCTGATTCTCTGGCTCGTCGCCGCGCTTATCGCCAGCGTCCTGGCGGCCTGGATCATCACCCGGATGATCGTCATTCCACTGCGTGAAACACTGCAGCTGGCTGACCGCGTCGCCAATGGCGACCTGACCCACAATGAAGCCCCAACGCGCAAGGATGAACTTGGCCTGCTGCAAACCAGCATGCACCGCATGACCTTGAATCTGCGCCAGTTGATCGGCGGCCTGCGCGATGGCGTTACCCAGATCGCAAGCGCTGCCGAGCAGCTTTCCGCCGTGACCGAGCAGACCAGCGCCGGAGTGAACAGCCAGCGCACTGAAACCGACCAGGTCGCCACCGCCATGAACCAGATGGCTGCCACCGTGCAGGAAGTTGCCCGCAATGCCGAGCAAGCTTCGAATGCCGCCGTCAGTGCCTCCCGAGAAGTGCGCGAAGGCGATGCCGTGGTTTCCAAGGCCGTCATTCAGATCGAAACACTTGCCACCGAGGTCGGGCGCTCCAAAGTTGCAATGGACGAGCTGAAACAGGAAAGCAACAAGATCGGTGGCGTGCTCGACGTGATCAAGGCAGTGGCCGAACAGACCAACTTGCTGGCCCTCAATGCCGCCATCGAAGCCGCACGCGCCGGTGAGGCCGGACGCGGCTTCGCCGTGGTCGCCGATGAAGTCCGCAGTCTTGCCCAGCGCACTCAGACTTCGACCGAAGAAATTGCGATCTTGATCGACGGTTTGCACAGCCGAACCGCACAAGTAGCGACCACCCTGGAAAACAGCCGCCTGCTGACCGATGACAGCGTTGCCTTGACCCGTGATGCAGGTACCTCCATAGGTAACATCAGCCGATCCATCACGACCATTGAGTCGATGAACCAGCAAATAGCCGCCTCTGCCGAAGAGCAGAGCGCGGTGGCCGAGGAAATCAACCGCAGTGTGATCAACGTTCGGGACATCTCCGAGCAGACGGCTTCGGCGAGTGAGGAAACGGCATCGTCCAGCGTTGAGCTGGCACGATTGGGTGTGCATTTGCAGGGGCTGATGAGTAAGTTTGTGCTGTGATGTAGGGTTTCGAAGAGCTGCGATTTTGTGAAGCCCCAAGTCAGCGCTTGGGGCTTGTTTGTGGCGGTTACTGGAGTTGGGAGGTTTGGGGCGAGATGAGTGCTTAGGCTAAGAGGTGACCCAACTTGGATCAACGTCAGCGACGTTGGCCGGTGCAGATAGTGCCTGATCAAAATACGTGTATTGGAAACGAAATCTGTCAAATATCAGATAAAAATTCATGAAACTATTTTTCTGTCATTTCAAACTCTGGCCCTTCGACCATTGCTATTAGCGACAATAGCGCAATATCTAAATTTTTCGTGAGAGAAAAGTTCAGATCTTGATAAATTTTAAGCGCTTGTTTTGATATCTTAAAAATATCAAACCCATCAGCAGCTATTCTTCCAAGCCTGTCAGCCACCAATTCTTCCATACTCAGCGCCGCTCCCAACTCTTTACCTCTACTCCGGTCGGAGGGTAGTGTTGAGCATCAACCGGCTGCCCATCAATACTTTTCGGGTGGACACGAATTACTTCTCCTGAATGGTCTTGGGTCTCAATCCGTTGCCTCGTACTGCCCGTTTTAGGATCAAACTCTGTGGCGAAAGAAGTACCTCGAGTCGGTCCTTTTATCCTAGCAGGAACCTCTTGTGCGTAGTAACGAATACAACCATCGGGCAATGTGTAGTGATCAACTGACCCTGGACACTGCGTTAAGTTTTTCCTCGGCAACCGCAGACGCCAACCCGGCATTGAATTGGAAAGAATAAGTGCTATAACTTCCAGCATTAACTTCTCAATAGGCAAATCAAATGAGTCTTCAAACTCACCTTAGGCAAAACCTACCTCACTTTTATCTTCAGCCCATGAGCTTTGCTGGTTGAGCTTGAACTTGGTATAGCTATAATAGCTACCCAGAAACCAAGCCCGGACTTCACTACAGGTTACTCTATCTTCCGTTACGACGTCTTCCTCGGCGGGTGCAATATAACACCCTGACTGTCAAAAATATTAACGGTAATATTGGGGTACTTCGCCTTGACCTGCTCAGCCACATTCAGACAGCTCGCACATGCCGATTTCTCCGTATGGATACTTACTGTTCCTCTGGCGGAGGTGTTTTTCCCCAATTGGTCAGCACTACTATCTAGAATTTTGTATTCCGCACCTATCCCTCGACAAACCAAGTCTCCGGCCTTGTTGGGTACAGATTGAGCGACGAAATTCCGATTTCCGGAGTCAACAAGTCCCTTACCAGCATCAGATGCTTGGCTGTGTGCAGCCATCTGCTTAGGCATTCCGGGAATATCTATTTCCGTGACAGCTACGTTACCACTTCGCGGTAAACCAGACGGCAATCCAGCTCGAACGTCGATGACCCGTTGGGCCATCGGAGCAGTGTCGATAATGGTCGCAGTCGCTTTTGCACCGTCTAAATTTCTAGCTTAGATAAAACTACGCCATCTGAGACCTTAATCATACCGTCAACGATGGACAAGTTATCCTCCGACTCCAAAATGCTAAAGCCACACCCTCCAAAGTCAAAATACACACCAATACAACCATCTTCCACGTCCGAAATAGCATACTTATAAACAGCAAGCAGATCTTTACCAAAATAACTATTCAACTCATCCGAACTCTGGATCGGGTAAGCGAAATCATCGGTAACATCATCCAGGGCTAATAGCTTTGGTTCAGGATCAACAGGCAAAATTCTTATCATACCCTCCCCGATATCTAATGAAATCCACCCCAAACCTGAAAGCCTAAAAAACAGAACCAGCATTTTACAAACTAAAGATCCCGACATAAAAAAAGACCGAAACCTAAACTCACAAATACTCTCACCAATGATCATAACTCTACCCTCTGCCTAAAACTTTGAGGATTTATCCGGAATCAAAGTATCAAAATCATACTTTCCATCTGGCAACACTCGCAGACTCACAGTGCTATTGGTCTTGGAACTGTAGATATGAATTAGATCATAACTTCCTCGAACACTGGAGCTAGGAATCACTTTACTGACAGCCGTTATATTTTCTAATGTTTCTTTCACTGCCAGCTTAGCCCGCTCGACACCGGCGCGACTCATCTCGTAAGGCAACCTACCCTCACCAATCTTCGTGCCCAATTTCTTATTTAGGCTTGCTGTTTGAGAGCCAAGAAACGCATCAACTCCCCCAAGATCAGGAAGTTTTTGAATTCCTTTTGAACCTCCGCTCACAACATCCGCCCCGACTGCTCTAAGCTCATTACCTGCGTACCGCTGCCAATCCGGATGGTAAGGATCGGCCTTCATCTCTTCCGTAACTTTGGTAATGCTCGTCGGCTTGGGAGCTTCCGCTGTCGCTTTTGCACCTACCCCCCCCCTCTCAACAAGCGCACCCGACTCAGCATCCGTCAGCGCGCCTGTCGCATTCACATTTTTCGAAGCGACCCCTTGCGCTCCTTCAACCCCCTTCCAACCCGAATATAGCCCAGCCCCGAGTCCAATGGCACCCAAGATAGCCTGTGCACCTGCCAGCACGCGATCTTCCGTCGATGCCTGCAATCCTGTGATCGGGCTGCTCATACCCGCGGCGGTAGCCGTTTGGCAGCCGAACGCTGCGGCGCCAAAACTGCCACAACCCGCCGTATAGAGCTCTTCGGAGATTTCTTTGAGCTGGGTCTTGAGATTGGCCGCCTGCACCGCAGCTTGCGCTCGAGCGACCACTGCCTGCTCGTCGTTGAGAGGCTCCAACACCCACTCTTCACCCTGCGCGGTGACGACCGTTTTGTCGGTCACACGGCATTGACCGCTCGGGGCGTTGGCGCAGGGTTTCAGGTCGCCGGGTTGAGTGACGTAATCCACATCGTGGCCAAAGTCCGCAGCCACGGCCTCGGTTTCACGCTTTAGGATGCTATCGCCTTTGGCTCTCAGCGCATTTATCTGCGTAGCCAGCTTCTGGCACTCCGCGACGCCTGAATCTGCGCACGATGCTTTGTATTTCTGCTCCAACTGACCCAAAGCAGCCGTGTCCACGGTGCTTAGATGGTTGTTGTTGACCGCATTTTGAGCGGCACTGCCTCCGGCAACCGCGCCCGCCGCATCGCCTGCCAGCAACCCAGCTGCCAAGCCGCCTGCCAGCGTGGAGAGAGCTGAAACTGTCTGCTTCTCGGTTTCAGTCAGGTCCTTGGGTTGCTTGTCTGGATAAAGTTGTTTGGCGATCAACTCACCAATGCTGGCGCCTGCGGCTCCCGCCAATGCTTCATTGCCTTGTGATTTGGCAAGCACTGCACCCAGTACGGCGTGGGCCATGAGGTTGGCACTGGTGTCTGGGCCCGTGATGTCCTTGATCTGCTTCGCAAGGTATGGCGCAGAAGCTCCTGTAATCGCCTGCCCAATGTCCCCCCCAGCCAACCCTTGCACTGCGGCAGTGACAGCTTGGACCGCTTGCTGCAGGCTGCTGCCCGTGCCGTATGCCGCCATGGCGTCCTTGTAGGCGCCGGTTGACTGCAGCACTTCGATGTATTCTTGCCGGTCTTTGTAGGACGCATTCGGATCTGCGCCCGGCATGGCTTTCTGCTCGGTGCTCAAATGTTCCTGTGCTTCGCGGGTGGCGACGATCTCGCCCTGCGTGCGCACAATGTCCATCGTCTGGTTACCGATCTCTCCAATCAGCTGGGCCTGGCGAAGCCGGTTGCGTTCCTTTTCCTTGTCGAATATCGGGCTCAGTGCATGGTTGGCATGCTCGACGTCTCGGCTGAGCGTGGACACATCCTGCTGCTGGGCCGCAGTATCGCGGACCACCAAGGTGCCGTTGGATACGGCCGCGGAGGTGGTGCTGTGATCACTGCCATCGTTGTTGGCGCCGACTAGCAGTACGTTGCCCGTATTGTTCGTGAATATAGAGGCTGGGTTGCCACCAGTACTCGCGTTAACGCTTTGATGGGTGGCTGCATACTCCGCCTCGTTGCGCAGGTGAGTCCAACCCAGTGTGCCGGTACTCATGCTGTTCTTGTCGGCGGTAGCGGTGCTGCCGATCACGGCGCCGTTGAGTTGGCTGTGGTTGGCGACACTGACTTGATAGCCGCCTTTTCCGGCAAACAGGCCGGTCTGCTCCTGCACGCTGTTGAAATCTGAGTTGAGTTTGCTCTTACTGAAGTTGACTGAGCCACCGCCCGTCATGCTGCCAAAAGTGAAGCTTGCGCCACCGCTAATACTGGTCTGTTTGGAATCGTATTTGTCGGTGTCCTGCAGACTGGACATGGTCAGGTCGCGACCTATGTCGGCAACTACTTGCCGCGCATTGGCCTGGGCGCCTTCAAGTAGAGTGTCGCGACCGCTTTTGAGCGTCAGCTTGTTGCCAGCATCAAGCGTAGTTTCGGTCCAGCTGGTGCCGTTACCTCTTTCCTTGCCAGAGCTGCTGTTGCCGTTGGCAAACACGCTCAGGCCTGCACCATTGGCCCCTACCCCAACACTAACGCCGACGGCACCCCCACTGCTGCTGTTGGAGCCTTCAAGTTTCTGGGTATTGGCTCCCGCTGCCAAGTGGATGTCCTGGTTGGCGGCCAGCAACATGTCACCAACGGCCTTGAGCTTGCTGCCGACGACCGTGATATCGCCGCCGCTACCGTCAGTACTGCCAGTGGCGATAACATTCAGGTTGTTGCCCGCCGTGGCGCTGCTGCCTTGGCTGATGCTTTGCTGTTGCACCTGCTTGGCACTGGATTTCTGGGTACCTAGCGACAGACTCACACCGAACATGCTTCCAGGCTGCGCCCCCGACTCAAGCGCTTGCGCCCCTTGGTAGGCCTGATAGCCATTAAGAGCTGCCTTGACGCCTTGCAGGGCTGCAAGGCGAGAGTTCTCCTCCTCGTTAGCCGCTTTCGCATTCTGCACCGTGGAATTGGCCGCCTCGCCAACGGCGCCAGACAGTGCCAAGGTCAAGCCGCTTTTCTTGTTTTCCTGAGTCTGCCTGTAGTTGGTCTGGTTCTGCGCTTGAGCGATGCTCACATTCCGACCAATAAGGTTGATGTCATTGCCAGCCACGACATCCGAAGCCGTGATCGACATATCCTTGCCTGCCGTCATGTTAACATCGCCCCGCACGCTGCCGATGGTGCTGCCCTTCTGGGTTTGCCCATCACTAGCCTGGGTCACGGTATTCTTGGAGGTCCCAAGCGTAACCCCGATGCCGCCAGTGCTCAGCAAGCCGGACTTTTTGGTGGACTGGCTGTGTTGCGAGCTGAAACCTTCGGCGGCGCTTTCCACCTTAATGTCGTTGCGTGCGTGAATATTGGTGTTTTCAGTGGAAATCACATTGCTGGCGGATACCACAACGTCATGCCCTGCCTGAACGGTGGAGGTATTTCCGCTCAAGGTAGCGCCTACCAGTACGGTCTCAGCCGATGCATCTTTTTTTATCTTGCTGGTAGTTGAAAGACCCAGACCGCCGGATTTGGACTTGGCACTTGCAGAATAGAAGTTGCTTTGGGCTGCACCGAGGTTGACATCGTTGCCCGCTAGCACTGACAAGCCGCCTTTGTCTGTGACCACCGCTGAGCCGGTGACATTGATATCGCGCGCGGCAACCAATGTGGCATCACTGCCCGCCTGGATGGATGACGAAGTAACTCCCGCCCTGTCGCTTTCTGTCATTCGCGAACGGGTCTTGCCAAACGACCCCTTCTTGGTTTTCGAGTAGTACGAATAATCCGTATTTTGCGCAGATGCCACGTTCAGGTCGTTACCGGCATACAAGTACGCCTCGTCGGTAGCAGTCACACGACTGGCGATGATGTCCAGATCCTTGCCGGCCGACAACGCCACATTGCCAGCCGCCGACACGCTGCTGCCTACCTGGCTGACATGGTCTTCACGCGCGGTGACTTTGCGTGAGTTGCTGTAAGAATGGGTTTCGTCTGCCGCGTTGGCCAAGGTCAGGTTTTCGGTGGCGGACATGGCGACATTGCGCTTGGCATCTATCTGGCTGGCGATCGACGTCACATCACGCCCTGCGCTGACGGATACATCGCGACCCGCGGTCAGCATCGAGCCTCTCTGCTTGACGGCTTCGGTACCGGCCCGAGTTCCTAGCAGGTTGCTGTTCACGGACTGCGCACTCGTCACGTTGACGTCACGTCCGGCGCTGATGGTCAGATCCTGGCCAGCTTGCAACACCCCACCCACATCATTGACATCCCGCCCCGCCCACACGCTCAGATCATTCGCCGCCTCGATCCGAGCGGCCGTGTCCGCGAAGTCCCTGCGTTCGCTGCGGTAGCCGCTACTGCTTTGATGGCTGGTCACCGTGCGTTCGTTGATCACGTCGCCGTTGACGGCGGTCAGGCTCACGTCGCGACCGGTGATCACGCCACCGGCCTTGTTAACGAGGGTGTTGCCTGTCAGCAGGTCAAGTCGGCCGCCGGCCTGTACCAGGCCGCTGTTGACCAGGTTGTTGCCAGCGTTGGCGCTGAGGTTGTTGCTGGCTTTCAGGGTGCCTGCGTTGGTGAGGTCGTTACCGGAAACCAGGTTGACGTCGCGACCGGCGATCAACGCGCCGTCAGGGCCGAGGCGGTTGTTGGCCTGGGCCAGGTACAGCACGGGCACCAGCACGTTCTCGCCGTTGACCTTGTACTCTTCCAGCCAGACGATGTCGTGGGTCAGTGCTGCGACTTGCGCCGAGGTCAACGTGGTACCGACCGACAGGCCCAGTTGCTGCTTGCTGGCGATGGCGTTGTTCATCAGGTACTTGAACAGCGCTTCGTCGGAGTGCTGGCCGTCGATGAAGCGTTGGCCGGTACGAGCAACCAGCGCTTGCTGGATCAGCTTCTGTTCGTAGAAGCCGTCGCCCAGGCGCTTGGCGCTTTCGTCCGGGTTGTAGCCCAGGCCTGCCAGCAGGTAGTCCGAGCTTAAGAATTGCTTGAGGTCGGTGAGTGCCGGATTGGTTTCAATCAGGTATTTGTGCGCCGGTGAGGTGCTCTGGGTTTCGGGCAGGCCTTGGACGCGGTTGATAGAGCCGGGTACGTGACCGTCCATTGCCTGATGAGAAGCGACTTGACCCTCCACCCGAACGGTACGGCCCTCGCTGGTGTCGGCGGTCTGGGTGCGCTGGGCTGCATCGATGCTCGCGCTGCCGATGGTCCAGCTGTGCGGGGCGGCATCGGCCTGTTTGGCGGCGGTGTCCGTGGCGGCTAGGTCACTGAGACGGAACAGGCCATGCTCTCCACTGGGCAGGCTGAAGCCCGGCAGAGACAGCGGGTTGATCTGTTGCTGGGCGAGATCGGGAGGCAGCTGCGCGTCAAGACTGACTCGGGTACTGAAATCGCTGCCTGACGCACCGGTGTCGGTGCGGGCGCCGCTGCTGACGTAGTGGTAGTCGTTGCGTACCACGCTGTTGTCGAAGTTGTTCTGAGCAGTAATGTTGACGTCGCCAACCGCCTGAATGACCGCCGCGTAGCGTTGATCACTGGCTGCCAGTTGCGTCACACGGGCGTACTGGGGAAGCTCGGTCTCCGTGTAGGCCAGGAAGTTGCTGATACCTGCTTCCAGACCGCTCAGGTTGTTGGCGTCGTAACGAGCACCTTCAAGCCAGTACTGTTCGTTGAAAGCATTGGCTGCCCTGATCAGCCCGCGTCCGCCCCGCTGGCGGTTGGTGCGGAAGGTGCGCACGTATTCGGTGTCGCCCGTTTCGATGCCGCGGTTGAACAGGTTGGTGACCGAGGCGTTCAGGTTGCCGCCCGTGGCAATGGTGCTGCTCTGGTTGAGCAGGTCGCCGCCGTTGAAACTCAGGTTGCCGCCTGCGGTGATGCTCGATGCCTGGCTCGCTTGGGTGACTTCCAGCTTTTGGCGTTCCAGGACTTCGAAGACGAAATTGCGTTTGCCCGAACAGTCGCCGGCGTTGACGCCCTCGATACAGGCCACCTGGTAGATCTTGCCGGTGTAGATGCCGGCGTCATTGACGGTGAGCACTTCGCGCACGTTTTCGATGGTACTGGCAGCCAGGCTCATGCTGCCGTCACTTTGCAGCGTCGAGGAGCTGTTGCGAATCAGGTTGGCGTGGCCGCCATTGCCGTCGCGATCAATGCGCAGATTGGCCAGGCTGTAGACGTCGGCGTAGCGGTTGGTGAAGGTGTCGACCTGCAAGCCCATGTCACCGCCGCTGAAGAGCAGTCCCCGCTCGTTGAGCAAGGCGCCGGTCTTGAGCGTGAGGGATCGGGCACTGCCGAGGGTGCCGTAGTTGTCGATGTTGCCGGCCGTGATCACGGCGTCATCCACAGAAGTGATGCGGCCCCGATTGAGCAAGGTGCCGCCAACGGCCAGCTTCAAGCCAGCGCCGGAGGTGATGCTGGCCGGAGTCGCGAGTTGCAGCTGGGCGGCGTCGATCTGCAGGTTGCCCAGGCTGGTGACGCGGCCATTGCCCGAATAGGTACCGCTGAGTCCAAGCCAGAGGTCACCGTCACTGGCCAGCTTGCCGTCGTTGCTCCAGTTGACGCCTTCACCGCGCAGGCTCTGCGAAGCGAGCAGCTGGCCGCTGGCGGTCTGGTGAAAGTTGCCGACCTTGATGGTCAGGCGCCCGGCTTGGAGCACGCCGCTGTTGGTCCAGCTGTCGGCATTGAGGGTCAGGCCACCACGGGTGACCAGGCTGCCACCAGCGGCGGTGACGTTGGCGCTGGAGATATTGAATTCACCCAGGCCTACGTGCAGCAGAGAGCCGTTGGTATTGCGGAAGCTGCCTGCGTCGACCGTCAGATCGGCGTTCGCAATCTCGATCACGCCACCCTGGTTATCCAGCACACCGCCCACGCGATACACCGAGGCGCCGTCCGTACCGAGTGCGCGCAGGGTGCCGCCCTGGTTATCGAGGTTGGCCGCGGTGATGTCGAAGAAGGAGTCGCTTTCGATGATGCCGGAGCGGTTGATCAGCGTACCGCCCAGGGCAAAACGCACACGGCCGCCGGCCATCTGGCCAGCGTTGGTGAGGGTATTGGCGTTGACGTCGATCAGACCTTTTGCATACAGGCCACCTGCGCTGTTGTTGAGGTCAGCGGTGGTGATGCTGGCGTCGCCACTCTGCGCGGCGATGCGGCCGTTCTGGTTGTCGAGGCCGGCCAGGGCCAACAAGGTCAGGCGCTGGCCTTGCAGGGTGCCTTGAGCGTTGAGCAGGCTACCGGCCATGCGCGCTTCAAGAGCGCCGCGCAGGCTGGAAAGGATGCCGCCGCGGTTGTCCAGGCTCCCGGCGTTCAGTAACAGGTCGCCGTTCTGGGCGATGAGACGACCGTTGGCGTTGTTGATCGCGCCACGGGTGTGCAGCGTCAGGCCGGTCTGGCTCTGTACGGCACCCCCGTCGTTTTCCAGCTCAGCGGCGCTGAGGCTGACGGCGCCATTCTGGCTGTAGATCAAACCGTCGGCGCCGTTCTGTACGGTACCGCTGGCGTCCACGGTCAGTTGATCGAGCGCCGCCAGCGTGCCACGGTTGCGGTTGTCCAGGCTGCCGGTGAGCAGGCTCAGCAGACTTTTGCTGACCAGTTGCCCACCTTGGTTGTCGATGTGCGCAGCGCGCTGAATGCGCAGAGGGCCGCCGCTGGCGAATTTGCCTTGAGCGTTGATCAGGGTCCCCAGCAAGTCGAGCGTGATGCTGCCGTTGCTGGCCCATTGACCACTGGTATTGTCCAGTTGCGTACCGGTAAAGCTCAGGTCCTGCTGGCTGTTGACGGTCCCGGCGCGGTTGCTCAGATGCGTGGCTCGAACGGTCAGTTCTGCGCCGCTGTCGATCAGACCGCCCTCGCTGTTGTCGAGCGTGTCTTGCACGGTCAGGCTTTGCCCGGCGCCGCTGCTCAGAATGCCGCCTTCGCTGTTGTCCAGGCGGGCACTGTCGATGTCCAGACGTCCGGCACTGGCCAGCGCACCGGCGTTGCTGTTGAGCAGCGCCCCGCTCAGGTTGACTGCCAGGTTGCCATCGCGGCTGGAAACGGTGCCGTTGTCGCGGTTGTCCAGGCTGCTGCCCTGCAGGTTCACACCCTGCCAACCGGACAGCAGGCCATTGCGGTTGATGATGGCGCCGCTGATGACGGACAACTGGCCGCTGCTGATGACTTTGCCAGCACGGTTGTCGAGCTGGGCACTGGTCAGGGTGTAGCTCTGATTGCTGGAAATTTCGCCGTTGCGATTGTCGACGGCGCCGATGCGGTTGAAGGTCAGAGGGCCTTCGCCGTTGATCAAGCCAGCGCTGTTGTTCAGCGCGCCACCGTTGAGATCCAGACGCACAGCGCGGTTGCCGAGCAACTGGCCGCCCTGGTTGTCGAGGTCGGCGCTGTGGATGTCCAGCACGGTTGCCGCGTTGATCAGGCCATTGTTGCGGTTGAGCAGGCTGCCCTGGCTGGTCAGGTTCAGATCGCTGCGGCTGGTGAGCACGCCTTCGCTGTTGTCCAGGCTACCGGCCTGTACGCTGAGCGCGGCGGCGGCAATCTGGCCTTTGAGGTTGGCCAGGGCCCGCTCGATGTGCAGGGTCAGGGTCTGGTTGCTGAGCAGCTTGCCCGCGCTGTTGTCCAGGCTGCGGGCTTTGAGGGTGAAGGCCTGGCTGCTGGAGATTTCACCGCCTTGGTTGTACACCGCGCCGACGTTGCGCAAGGTCAGCTCCGGTGCGTTGAGCAGGCCTTCACGGTTGTCCAGGTCACCGCCGTTGAGGTCCAGCGTCAGGGCGCTGTTGCTGAAAAACTGCCCCGCCTGCGTGGCCAGCCCTTGCAGAGTGGCCGTCAGGGCGAACTGGCTGCCGATGCGGCCGCCGAGGTTGCTGACCTGCTGCGCGCTCAGATCGAGGGTGTTGGCACTGCTGACCTCCCCGCCATCGTTGTTGAATGCGCCGGTCGTCAGCTTCACCGCACCCTTGCCGCTGATGCGGCCGCCCTGGCTGTTGTCCAGGCTGGCGCTGGAAAGAGTCAGGCCTTGATCGGTGACCAGTTCGCCACCGCGGTTCAAGATCAGGCCGCGGCTGTCCAGGGTCAGCAGGCCTGCACTGGACAGCTTGCCGCCCGTGTTGTCGAGGCTGCCGACGTTCAGGTGCAACGCCCCCTCGCTGCTGATCAGACCTTTGTGGTTGAGGGCCGCACCGGTGAGCAGGAGATCTATATTGCGCTGGCTGAGCAGGCGCCCACCGCTGTTGTCCAGGCGGTCTGCTCGCAGGTTGATACCGGCTTTGCCGGACAGCAGGCCTTTGGCGCGGTTGAGGACGTTGGCGTAGGCGAGGATCAGGCTGCCTTGGGCCAACACTTGGCCGGCATCGTCGTTGTCGAGTTGGCCACCGGACAGCTCGATGTCCGCTTGCGAAGACAATTCGCCGCCACGGTTGTCCAGGGTGTCGACGTGCACGTTCAAGGCCTGGGTGGCCGCCACTAACCCGTTCCGGCGGTTGTCCAGGTGCGCGCCTGTGAGCAGCAGCGCACCTTGGGCGATCAGCTTGCCATTCTGGTTATCCAACCCCTCAGTGCGGACCTCCACGTCTTGCTGGCCGACGATCTCACCCTCGCGGTTGTCGATGGCGCCTGCCTGCACCCGCAGCAGGGAGTCGCCGATCACGGTTCCGGTGCGGTTGTCGAACAGGCCGCTGGAGGTGATATCAACCGTGCCACGGCCGCTGAGCAGGCCTTGCTGGTTGTCCATGTGGTCGACAGCCAGTTGCAGGCTGCGGTCGCCTTGCAGGATGCCGGTGCGGTTGTCGCCGGTCACGGCGTTGACGCTCAGCTGGTTCTGGCTGGTGATGCGGCCCTGACGGTTGTCGAGATCTTTGACGGTGACAGTGGCGCTCTCTGCCGCCCTGATCTGGCCGCTGCGGTTGTCCAGATGGTCCGCGCGGGCCTCAAGGTTGGCGCCGCTCAGGGAGCCGTTGCGGTTATCGATGGCACCTGCGCTGACGACTTTCAGGTTACGGCTGGCGATCACGCTGTTGCGGTTGCTGAACGCTTGCGCCTCGAGGTGTACGTCACCGTGGGCATTGCGGCTGTTGTCCGCATTGATCCCGGCTTCGATGATGCCGCTGTTGTTCAACTTCCCGCCGCTGCTCAGGGTGATGCTGTCGCGGGCGGCCAGGTTGTTGCTTATGGTCAGGTTGCCACGGGTCTGCGCCCGCAACTGGCTGCCTGCGTAGACGGGGCCTTGGGCATCCAGGCTTTGCGCCGTGACGTTTACGGCACCGCTGGCCGCCGTCTGGGCCAGGCTCAGGTGACCGTTGGCGTCGAGCTGGATGTCACCGGCGCTGGCCGCCAGATGACCGGCCAGCTTCACCCCGACGCCGGCTTCGGTGCCCACCAGCTTGATCGCACCGGCATACATGCCGCCCAGTGCGGAACTGTCGATGGCCAGTTGCGGCTTGGCCGAGCCGTCATCGGCACGGGCGGTGGCCTGCAGGGTCGCGGCGTCGACATCGTTGCGTCCCGCCACGATGGCGAGATTGCGCGCGTTGATCTGTGCATTGATCTGGGCCGAGCGGGTGATGATTTCGAAACCATCGACATTGCTGGCGTTCAGGCCCTGGCCGTCGATGGAGATCGCGCCGCCATCGACCTGATAGCGCTGCACCCGGCCGTTCTCGACGATCGGCTTGCCGGTAGTCAAGGTCACCTGCGGGGTGTTGATGAAACCGCAGCCGTTGCAGGTCATGCCATAGGGGTTGGCGACAATGACCTTGGCCGATTGTCCGGCGACTTCGGTATAGCCACGCAGCTGACTGGGATTGCCGCCGGTGACTTCGTTGAGAATGACGTTGGCGGCGGAGCCTGCCAGGTTCGGATTGCCAACGATGATGCCGCCCAGTTGAGTGTTCTGGGTGCGGCCGGTGGCGTTGTTGAGGATCACGCCCTGGCTGCCGACGTTGTAATCCTTGTACTGGTTATGGGACAGACCGGTCGCATTGGGTGTCGCAATGTTGACGATCGGCACACCGTTGCCGGCCTGTTGCAGGTTGGTCCCCGAACCACTGACCACGATGCCTTCGGCTTGCGCCCACAGCGGTTGCCAGAACATGACGTTGGCCAGCAGCAACGCCAGTGCGCGCTTGGGCAAGCCGCAAAATTGCTCACGGGGCTGAATCCGAGCCGAAGTTTGTCGGGCCAGAAAAGCGAACTGGCGAACGTCCATGTCGATTACCTACTGAAACGTGAAATCAGAGAAAGAGGTCGAGGCGAAAGTAGATCGGGGTTTCGCGATCGTTCAGCGCGTCGGGGCGTTCCAGCGAATGGGCGAAAGTCACCGACGTCGCGAAATGCTGGCCTCGGGCGAACAACTTGACCGAATTGCTGGACACACGACCATGCTGGTCGCCGTTGTAGCGATCGCCCCGGATCACGCCCTGGTCGTAGCCCAGGCCGATGCCGTATTCATAAAGGACCGGTCGCAACCAGGCGAGGTTGACCGGACGCGTCCAGCGCAGGTCATTGCGCCAATAGCCGCCGCTGTCGCCGGACAGGTTCTGGTCCTTGACGCCGCGCATCGACGACTGTCCGCTCAAGCTCATGCGTTGGGGGCTGAACAGCACATCTTCACTGCGCTGACCGGTGGCCAGGCTGGTGAAGCTGAACGTTTCGCCCCACAGGTTGAAGCCCTGCAGGTAGCTCACGGTGGCGGTGTATTTGCGATAGCGGTCGTTGGGGTCGCTGTGCTGTTCGACCTGGCGACTTTGTGCATCGAAAGCGCCGATGCCTTGCTGCATGCCCAGATCGAGGTTGACGAACGCATTGCCGATACGGCGGCCGTGGTTGATGCCGAACTGGGCCTCGCTGATACGGTTGCTGCTGACTTCCAGGCGGTTGCCGTTCAAGTAGTTGTTGCTGCGCAGATAGGCCAGGCCGCCGTTGATCGATGTTTTGCTGACCGAGTCGCGATGTATCACGCGCTCTGCGCGAAACTGATGATTCTGGCTGTCACCGTTTTGCTTGAAGGCAAAGCCGTTGCCATAAGCCTGCGAGCCGTATTCGCTCTGGCTGTAGGAATAATTGAAGTTCCACCAGCCCCACGGCACGCTGTAGTACGCCGTGGTGCTTTTGGAGCTGCGATGGTGGTCGCTGACCGCATCGTGGCTGCCGCGCAGCACCAACTGGTCGGCGAGCCCCAAGGGGCTGTCCCAATCAAGCCCCGCCCCCCACTGCTGCTGACCGGTGCTGCGCTGGCCATCGTTGTTGCGCGACAGCGAAGCACGCCAAGGCTTTTGTGCAGCATTCCTGACCAGCACGGTACTGCCCCCCACCGCCTCGCCAGGCGCCAGCTCCATTTGCGCACCGTTGGACGGCAGGCGATTGAGCTGGTCGACCAGCTGCTCGACCTCGCGCAAATCGAGCAGCTCGCCTACACGGCCCGGAAAAGCCATGTTCACTTCCCGTGGCGATAACTCGCTGTCATCGGCAGGTTGAATGCCTTCCAGGCGGCCTTCAACCACTTGAAGCGTGAGGGTACCGGTCGACAGGTCCTGTTGCGGCAGGTAGGCACGACTGGTGACCAGGCCCAGTTGCAGATAGCGATCGGTGACGACCCCGAGCAACTCGTTGAGTTGTGCAACACCCAGGCATTGGCCAAGGTACGGCTGCACGAGTTCGGCCTTTTGGGCAGGACCCAGGGCATCGGCGCCCTGGATGTCGATACGCTGGATGGTGAAGCAGCGAGTGTCCTCCACGGCTGGAGGCGCAGGAGCGCTGAGTTGTTCACCAGGCAGATTCTTGAGGTCCTCCAAGCGCTGCCGCTGCTCTTGCAGCAGGCGGTCCTGACGGTCACGAATGAAGTCCTGCTCGCCCGGTGTAGTGGGCGCCGCGAAGACCTTAGTTGCACAACAAAGCAACACCGCGAAATACGGAATTGCACGGCGTCCTGCCCTTGACCACATATTCAATCCCTGATGCCAGAATGGCTTTGTATCAACTCGAAAGGGGCGCGATGATAGGGATGCCGTATATTAACGTCAAGCTTGAATACATAAGCCTATGATTTGATTGATAAATTATGAGTTAATATGCTCTTCAAGCTCGACTTATCACAACTAAAATTACTTGAGATTTTTCCTACTAAACCATCCGCTAATACTCATGGACTGCACACTCCTATTATGGAAGCGAACCATTAAAATTACAGCGCAGTCCATACAGAAAGTCTGATCGCATGACAATAAGAACTCCAATGATGCTGATGTATCGCGGCATGAATCATTACCCGGCCAATCCTCAAGGCGGTGAAAGCACTTCGCGCAGATCGGCGTTGCGGTGGGCAACGCGTTTCTCTACATTCCGAAAGCAACGTTCGAGTACCCCGGCCCTTTTTGCGCAAGAGACACAGCACCATGGACCTCACCACCCTCCTGCTCTTCATCCCGCCTGCTTCGCCTTGAACATGGCCCCAGGCCCCAACAACCTGTTGTCCATCAACAATGCCGCCCATCACGGCTACAAGGCCGCCTGCCTGGCAGGCTTCGGACGTCTGGTGGCCTTCAGTGGGATGATCGCGCTGGCAGCCATGGGCCTGGCCGCGGTCTTGTTCGCTTCCGAGTGGTTGTTCCTGGTCATCAAGACGGTGGGGGCGCTGTACCTGCTCTGGCTGGCGTGGAGCCTGTGGACCGGTGAGCCCGCCGACATGGCGGATGACGCCACGGCCAGCCGTCCGAGCCTGTGGTTGATGCTGCGCCGCGAGTTCCTGATCGCGGCGGGCAACCCCAAGGCGATCCTCATCTTTACCGCGTTCCTGCCGCAGTTCGTCGACCCGCAGCAACCAGTGGGTGCCCAGTTCGCCGTGCTCGGTGCGCTGTTTCTGATACTGGAGTGGATGGCGGTGGGTCTGTATGCGTACCTGGGCGTAAACCTCAAGCGCTGGCTGAACACAGTGCAGGCCAAACGTCGCTTCAATCGCGCCTGTGGTGGCCTGCTGGGGCTGGCAGGCGTTGGCCTGCTGTTCGCCCGCCGCGGGCATGCCTGAAGTGCCAGTATCGGCCGGTAGCAACTGGTAACGGGCATTCGTTTGGCTGCAACGAACCTTGTTGCGAAGTCGGCGTCCGACCTAGGCACGCCCATCGCCTGAGGTCCGCTTATGAAAGAAGCCATCGCCAAGAAATACCGTCTGATCATCAAGACCATGGGCTATGTCGGCTGGTCCCTGTTCTGGTTGCTGCTGTGGGATATCGCGGTCACCGTCGACTTCATGCTGTTCCTCAATACCAAGCTGAGCCTGCCGATCATGCCGTTGACCCTGCTGGGCTCGGCGCTGATCGTATTGATCAGCTTCCGCAACAGCAGCGCGTACAACCGTTGGTGGGAAGCTCGCACACTGTGGGGCTTGCTGGTCAACGCATCGCGCAGCTACGCGCGTCAGGTGCTGACCCTGATCGACGACGTCGGTGATGACGTGAACCCGGTCAAGGCCACCCTGTTGCGGCGTCACGTGGCCTACGTGAACTGCCTGGCGGCGCACGTACGGCACATACCCTGCCCACCGGAAGTGGCAGCGTTCATCAGCGCCGAGGAATTCGAACGGCGCAACAGCACCAACAACTTTTCCAACGACCTCATCACCGGCTCCGCTGCCCTGCTTGCGCGTGAATACAAGGCCGGACGCCTGGACAGCATCCGCCTGGCGCGCCTGGAATCGACGCTGGTGGACATCTCCAACTGCCAGGGCGGCATGGAGCGCATCGCCAACACGCCACTGCCTTTTCCCTACGTCTACTTTCCTCGCCTGTTCATCACCGTGTTCTGCCTGATCGTACCGATCGGCCTGGTAGAGTCGCTGGAATGGTTCACACCGCTGGCGTCTACCGTGGTCGGTTTCATGCTGCTGGCCATCGAGCGCATCGGCACAGACTTGCAGAGCCCGTTCAAGGTCAGCGAACACCAGATCCAGATGGATTCGCTCTGTGAAAACATCGAGCGCAACCTGCAGTCGATGCAGCGTGACACGCAGGAAATGCGTTCCGCCTGACCTTCCGCTATCTTCGTGACCACCGAGCGCCCTTTGCCAAGGGCGCATCGATCCTACAGACCTCACCTGGAAAATCCCCTGATGAAAGCCATCGCTTATACCCAGAACGGCGCAGCCTCCGTGCTCACCGACCTGCAACTGCCCGCGCCCACACCGGGCCCGCGTGATCTACTGGTGCAGGTCCAAGCCATTTCGGTCAACCCGGTCGACACCAAGGTGCGCAGCGGCGCTGCCGTGACCGAACCGCGCGTGCTGGGTTGGGATGCGGTCGGCATCGTCCAGCAGGTGGGCGATCAGGTCAGCCTGTTCAAGGTCGGTGACAGCGTGTTCTACGCCGGGGCCATCGACCGTCCGGGCAGCAACAGCGAGCTGCACTTGGTGGACGAGCGAATCGTCGGGCACAAGCCGCAAAGCCTGGACAATGCCCACGCCGCCGCCCTGCCGCTGACCTCGATCACTGCCTGGGAATTGCTGTTCGACCGTCTGGGCGTGCCCGAGGGCGGTGGCGAAGGCCAGAGCCTGCTGATCATCGGCGCGGCAGGTGGCGTTGGCTCGATCCTCACGCAATTGGCGCGCAAGCTGACCAAGCTGACCGTGATCGGCACGGCGTCGCGGGATGAAACACGTCAATGGGTGACCGACCTGGGCGCTCACCATGTGATCGATCACAGCCAGCCGCTGGTGGCGCAGCTGGAAGCCATCGGGGTTGGCCAGGTCGACCACGTGGCCAGCCTGACCCACACCGACAAGCACTTCGAGCAACTGATCGAAGCCTTGCGCCCTCAGGGCCAGCTGGCCTTGATCGACGACCCGAAGACCCTCGACGTGATGCCGATGAAGCGCAAGGCGCTGTCGCTGCACTGGGAGCTGATGTTCACGCGCTCGCTGTTCCAGACTCCGGACATGATCAAGCAGCACGAGCTGCTCGAGCGCGTGGCCGAACTGATCGACAGCGGCGTGTTGCGCACCACCCTGGGCGAGCACTACGGGGTGATCAACGCCGCCAACCTGATCCGTGCCCACGAGCTGATCGAAAGCGGCACGGCCAAGGGCAAGATCGTCCTGGAAGGCTTCTAAGCCTCAACGTGCGCCCGGCGCCTGCCGGGCGCTTTCCCAACCGCCGCCCAAGGCCAGGAACAGGTTGATCTGTTCCATGGCGACCTGGGTGTTCGCCGCCGCCAGTTGGCCCCGCACATCGGTGTAGGTGCGCGTTGCCTGCAAGTCCGCCAGGAACGACGCGCGGCCGGCCCGGAAAAACTGATGGGTCTGATCCGCCGCCTGCTGCGCCGACCGCTCGGCGTCGGCCAGGGCATCGCGACGCTGCAGCAAGGCGGCGTATTGCGCCAGACCCGTCTGGGTCTCGCGAATGGCGTTGAGCACCACCCCATCGAAATTGGCCAGCGCAGCCTGGGTCGAAGCTTCGGTCTCGCGAATCCGTGCCCGGGCGCCGTTGGTGGGCACGTTCCAGTTGATCAGCGGGCCGATGCCCCAGCGATTGGTTGCCGGATGCCCGAGGTCATCGAGAATACCCACCGTGCCGACCGTGGCGCCGATGCTGATGTCCGGGTACAGCTGACCGGTGGCCACGCCAATGTTGGCGGTGGCCGCCGCCAAGCGGCGTTCGGCCTGGCGGATGTCGGGACGACGCTTGAGAAGCGCGGCGCCATCGCCCACCGGCATCAGCTGATTGATACGCGGCAGCTCGGCGCAGCTGGCCACGTCGGCGGGCAATTGTGCGACCGGCGTGGCCAGCAGCATCGATAATTTGTACAGGCCCGCCTGGCGCGATGCCTGATAGCGCGGCAGCTCCGCGCCGAGGGACTTGTATTGGGTTTCGGAGCGCGTGACCTGGGTTTCGTCGCCACGGCCGGCATCGCGCAGGCGCTGAGTCAGTTGCACGCCTTCCTGCTGCAATTCGAGCGAATGCCGAGCGATCTCGTATTCTTCGTTGGCCGCGCAGACCTGGGTATAGGCGCGCACCACATCGGCTACCACGGTAATGCGCGCCGTATCCGCCGCGGCCTGGGTGGCGTCGGCGTTGGCGCGTGCCGCCTCGATGCCACGTTTGAGCGTGCCCCATAAATCGAACTGGTAGGACAGATTGATGGAAGCGCTGCCCAGGTTATCCACAGGCAGTTTCTCGGTCATCAGGAAGGCTTCGCCCGACTCCTGCACACGCTGCGCCTCGGCCTTGGCATTGAAGTCGAAGCCGCCTTCGGCCTGGGCCTGCTCGATCTGCGCACGGGAGCGGGCAATGTTCGCCGCCGCCACGCGCAGGTCGGTGTTGGACGCCATGGCCTGGCGCACCAGCGTATCCAGGCGAGGGTCGTGGTACAGCTTCCACCAGTCCTGCGGGACCGGCGCCGACACCACATTGCTGTCGCCTTCGGCCAGCGAGCCCTGTAAATCGGCTCGGTTGAGCGCCGCCGCCTCAGGGGTATGGTAGTCGGGCCCGACCATCTGGCAGGCTGACAACAGCAGCGCCGCCGCGAGGGCGGAAAGACGCAGGGCCTTGCTCATTGCGCCGCTCCCGCCACCACACCGTCTTCGATGATCGACACCGTGGCCGTGCGGCCGGCGATCAGGCGATAGCCCTCGGGCAGGCTTTCGAAGGCGATTCGCACGGGAATCCGCTGCGCCAGGCGCACCCAGCTAAAGGCCGGATTGACGTTGGGCAGCAGGTTGCTGCCACTGCTGCGATCGCGGTCTTCGATGCCGGCCGAGATGCTCTGCACCCGGCCTTGCAGACGGGTGTTGTCGCCCATCATGCGAATGTCCACGGCTTGGCCGACGTGAATCACGCCCAGTTTGGTTTCTTCGAAATAGCCATCGATATGGAACGAGGTGCCATCCACCACGGCCAGCACGGCCCGGCCTGCGGTGACGAACTCGCGCGGGCGTGGCGCGCGATCGTTGATGAAGCCGTCCACCGGGCTGCGGATCACCGAGCGATCGAGGTTCAGTTGAGCGGCATCCACGGCGACCTGGGCTTCGGACAACGCAGCCAGGGCACGCAGTTGCCGCGACTGGCTCTCTTCGAGCTGCTCGCGGGCGACCAGGTTGCCCAGGCCACGGTTGCGCCGCAGTTCACGCTCGGCCTGGGCCAGGGTTTCCTTGCGCTCGGCCATGCTCGCCTGGGCCTGACGCAGGGCCAGGCGGAAACGATCCTGATCGATGGTGAACAGCACGTCTCCGGCCTTGATCGGCTGGTTGTCGTGCACGTTGACGTGTTCGATCAGGCCGGACACGTCCGGCGCAATCTGGATGATGTCGGCGCGGACATGGCCGTCACGGGTCCAGGGCGCATACATGTAGTACATCACCATGCGCCAGACGATGAACGCCGCCAGGCACACGAACAGCAGGGTCAAGACCAGGCGGCCAAAGGTAAGGATCGGTTTTTTCATAGCATCAGGCTTCGACAGAGAGCGTCCACCGCGCCAAGCAGCACAGCGTAGAGAGCGACGTTGAAAAGAGCCCGGTGCCAGACCAGGCGGTAGAAATGCAGGCGGTTGAGCACGCCATGCAGCAACAGAAACAGGCCGTAGGTGAACACCATCATCACCAGCACGGTGGGCAGGAAGATCCCGCTGATATCCAGTTCACCAATCACAGCGGAGCTCCATCGATGCCATGCGGCAGTTGTTCGGCGGCCTCGCCTGCCTCGGTGACCACTTCGGCACCCGGCAGCAATGCCAGGCGCAGGCCGCTCAAGGCATGCAGCAGATGCTCGCGCGCCTCTTCGGCCTCGCCCATGGCCTGCACCGTCAAGCCACGGCGCGCGCGGTCCATGGTCATGAGCAGACCCATCGGGGCGGGCAGGCGTTCACCGGCTTTGCGACAGGCCTGGAAATACCCGCCCACCTCTTCGATCACCTGATGCAGCAACGGCTGTACGGCAGCCGGCACACGCGGGCTGTAGGCCTGCATGTCGAGCAGGTTCAGCGCCACGCGGACATCGCGCAGTGCCGCGCTGGTGTCCTGGCCGGTCATGGTCAGGCGTGGCAGGTGCTGCATCAGCCGGTCGAGCATCTGCACGCCCATCGCCCGTTGTTCGGCCAGGCTCGCCGGGCGGGTGATGTGCACCACATCACGCCAGCTGAACCGGGTCAGACGCTTGGCCGCCAGCTCCACGCCGAAGGGCCGCACCACCAGGGTCCAGACGAAGGCGAACAACAGGCCTACCGGACCTGCCAGGTTGCTGTTGGCGAAATTCATGAAGTCCGCGTCGTAGGCGCCCTGAATGCTGATGAAGGACGAGGTGTTGACGATGGTCAGCAGGGTGCCGAGGAAAAACCGCGGCTGCACGGTCAAGGTACCGACGACGATGAAGGGCACCGAGAAGGCCAGCACCAGCATCGGAAAGTCATGCAGGTTGGGCAGCACCAGGAACAGGTAGAGGCTGGCGAACACCACGGACATCACGGTCCAGAAGAAGAATCGGTAGATCTGCGGTGCGGGGTCGTCCATGGCGGCGAAGAAACTGCAGGCCACGGCGGCCAGGATCACTGCACTGGCGCCGTCGGTCCAGCCCAGCAGAATCCACAACACCGATGCGACGATGATCGCGGTGACCGTGGAGAACACCGAATACAGCATCAGCCCGCGGTCCAGAAACGGCTTGAGTCGTCCTAGCCGCCAGTGCCGGTAGACTGCTCGCCACGGCAGGCGGCTGTCGGTCTTGATCGCCAGTTCCAGGCTGCGCAGGTCCTGCCACAGGTCGATCCATTCGCCCAACCTGTACACCGCATTGGAAAACATCAGCTCGCGGCGGTCATCCAATTGCTCGGGGCTTGGCCGCAGGGCGTGCAGCTCGTCGCGCAGGGCCTGCCAGCGGGCCTGATCGGGGTCGTCCATGCTGTCCTTGAGCCATTGCCGGGCCGATGCCATGACCGGCGCCAGGCGCGCCACCAATTCGGGGGTGCGACGCTCGATGGCGAACAAGGCATCATCCAGCGCATCGATAACCGGCAGCAGATGGATCATGCGCCCGCGCAGCTCCCTGGCATTGCGCACCAGCTGTGGCCGCGCCCCTTCGTGGGGAAGCTGGCCGATCATCATTTCCAGCGAGTTGAACGTACCGACCATAGCCGAGCGCAATGGGCCGACGTCCTCGCCTTTGACGTCCCGCGCCAGGAAGTGATCGCTGTAGCCGGCGGCATCCTCGAACCACTTGCCAGCGGCACCGACGAACACTGGCGTGAGCCGGCGCGGCCAGAACATTGCGCCCACCACGGCGGCGCAGACGATGCCTAGGCAGATCTCCTGAAAGCGCGAGCTGGCGATGTCGAACACCGCCGTGGGATTGTCCACCACCGGCAGGGCGATCAACGGCAAGGTGTAACCCGACAGCATGAAGGCGTAGCTGTTGGCAGTGCGCAGGTGCAACGACAGGTACAACAGGGTGCCGGTCCACAGGGCAATCACCGTGGCCAGCAGAAACGGCGTCTGCACGAACAGCGGCACGAACAGCACCGCCGCCGCAGCGCCGGTGAACGTCCCCACCGCACGGTACACCGCCTTGGAACTGGTGGGGCCGACGAAGGGACTGGAAACGATGTAGACGGTCGCCATCGCCCAGTACGGGCGCGGCATCTGCAGGACCATGGCGATGTACAGGGCGATCATCGAGGCGGCGAAGGTTCGCACGCCGTAGAACCAATCCCGGGCCGGGGGCACATCGCTGAAGAAACCTTTCATGGATAACCACCGGGCGTGCCCTGTCCCGCTTCCTCGAAGGCACGCACCACGCGCAGTGCCGCTTCCAGGTTCGCTGGGGCGATGTCCTTGAGCACTTCACGGCGCAAGCGCACCAACTCGCCTTCGATGGACTCGGCCAGGTCGCGGCCACTGGGCGTCAGGCTCAAGGCCTTGGCGCGGCGGTCGGTGGGGTCTTCGGTGCGAACCACGTAGCCGGCCGTGCACAGTTGGTCGAGCAGGCGAACCAGTGAGGGGCTTTCCAGGCCAGCGGCCTGCGCCACCGTGACCTGGCGGACACCGTCGCCCAGGCGCACGATCAGTAACAAAGGCACGGCGCAGGCTTCGGACACACCATAGTTAGCCAGGGTGGCCTGACAGATTCGCCGCCAGTGGCGCGAGGCAACCACCATGCCGCTGCTGATGTTCAGCTGGAGCTTGTCGATATTCATCGGGAAGGTGCGAATATTCATAGTTTGCTAACTATCTATATTCGCGGAACGGAAACATTTCGTCAAGAATGCCCGACCGAATGTAATCCTTGGTAGGAGCGGTCATCGGCCGCGAAGAACACGCCGCAGGGTGTCAGACACACCCCACAAACCCTACGCGGCCGCAGACCGCTCCTACAGTGGAACGTGAGCGGCCGCTAACGAGTGAATCCTTACCGCTCGTGCAATGCCTCGGCACGGGACTTGATGATCGGCTTGAGCAGGTAGCTCAGCACGCTCTTCTTGCCGGTGATGATGTCCACCGAAGCCACCATCCCGGGAATGATCAGCAACGGTTTTTCATCGGAGCCCAGATGACTCTTGTTGGTCCGCAGCTTGATCAGATAGAAGGTGTTCTTCTTCTCTTCATCCTGCACCGTGTCGGCGCCGATCTGTTCCAGGGTGCCTTCCAGACCGCCGTAGATGGTGTAGTCATAGGCCGTGAACTTGATCATCGCCTTCTGCCCCGGATGCAGGAACGCGATGTCCTGCGGACGAATCCGCGCCTCCACCAGCAGGCTGTCATCCAAAGGTACGATCTCGGCCATGTCGCTACCCGGCTGGATCACCCCACCGACCGTGTTGACCAGCACCTGCTTGACGATCCCGCGCACTGGCGAGGTCACCATGGTACGGCTCACCCGATCTTCCAATCCCTTGGCCGTGGCCTGGGTCTTGGCCAGATCGGTGCGCGCCTCGTTCAACTGGGTCAGCGCCTCACTGCGGAATTTGCCGCGGGTCTCGTCGATCTTGCGCTGGACCTCACCAATCGCCGCCTGTGCACGCGGCACCGCCAGCGTGGTGCCGTCGAGCATGCCGCGGGTTTCCACTTCCGAACGGCGCAGACGCAGCACTTCGACGGGCGATATTGCGCCCCTGGCCACCAGCGGTTCCGACATGCTGATCTCCTGGCGCAGCAGGTTCAGGCTGTTGCGGTATTGCTCGGCCTTGGAGGTGAACTCACGCAGCTCCTGCTGACGCTGCACCAACTGCTGCTGCAGGCCGCCGACTTCATCGGCCAACTGCTGGCGACGGCTCATGTACAGCGACTCTTCGTTGGCCGCCTGGCTGGGCACTGACTTGCGCGCCTGGGCAGTGATGTTCAGCGGCCGGTTTTCCACCTCGGCACTCAGACGCTCCACGCGCAGCTCCATGGCCACACGGTCGGCTTCGGTTTCGCCGACGTTGGACGCGAAGCGCGTGTCGTCCAGGCGAATCAGCGGCGCGCCCGCTTCGACGATCTGCCCTTCCTTGACGTAGATCTGGGCGACGATACCGCCCTCCAGGTTCTGGATTTTCTGGATGCGCGAAGAAGGAATCGCCTTGCCGTCGCCCTTGGTCACCTCGTCGATCACCGCAAAGTGCGCCCAGGCGAGCAGAAACACGAAGAACGCGATCACGCCCCAGATGGTCAGGCGCACGATGCGCGGCGCATCGTCGATCAGCGCCTTTTCGACCTCGGGCAACGGCTGGCCATCGAGCGAATCGGAGCCCTTGAAGTAGCGCACCAGGGAATTCTTGAAGCCGCCGGAGGAGGATTTAAGCAACACTGATCTGCCCCTTCTTCAACGCTTCCATGACGGCAGCCTTCGGCCCATCCGCCAGAATCTGCCCGCGGTCGATCACCAGCAGGCGGTCGACCAGGCTCAGCAACGACGCACGGTGGGTAACCAGAATCACGGTCTTGTTCTCGATGACGGCTTGCAGGCGCGCTTTCAGGCGCTCCTCGCCAGTGTTGTCCATGGCGCTGGTGGGTTCGTCCAGCAAGAGAATCGGCGGGTTGAGCAGCAGCGCCCGCGCCAGCGCCACGTTCTGCCGCTGACCGCCGGAGAGATTCTGCCCGCGCTCGCCGACCTGTAGTTCATAGCCCTGCGGATGCAGGCGGGCGAACTCGTGCACACCGGCCAGTTCGGCGGCCTGCAGGACCATTTCGTCATCGACGTAGCGAGCGCCCGACACCAGGTTGTCACGCAGGGTGCCGGCCAGCAGCTGGATGTCCTGCGGTACGTAGCCGATGTTGTGGCGCAGCTCGCTGACGTCGATCTGGCGAATGTCCACGCCATCGACCAGCAACGAGCCGGCGTCGGGCTGGTACAGCCCTACCAGCAGCTTGGCCAGCGAGCTCTTGCCCGAGCCACTGCGGCCGATGATGCCGATCTTCTCGCCGGGGCGCACGGTCAGGTTGATGCCGTGCAGCGCCTGGTTCTGCTGGTTCGGGTAGGTGAAGTCGACGTTGCGAAACTCCATGGCCCCCTGCAGCACCTGACGGCTCATCGGGCGCTCGTCGAAGTTGCGCTCCTGAGGCAGCTCCATCATCTGGTCGACCGACACCATGGTGACCTTGGCCTGCTGGTAACGGGTCAGCAGACCGGACAGTTGCGCCAGTGGCGCCAGCGCGCGGCCACTCAACATGTAGCAGGCCACCAGGCCGCCCATGCTCAGGTTGCCTTCGATGATCTGGTAGACACCGAAGATGATGATCGCCACGCCAGCCAGTTGCTGAATCAGCAAGGTGATGTTCATGGCCAGGCTGGACAGGGTCTTGACCCGCAATTCAAGGCGGCTGAGCGTACCGATGGTCTGTTCCCACTGGTACTGGCGCTCGCTTTCGGCGTTGTTGACCTTGACCGCATCGAGGCCACCCAGGGTCTCGATCAAGCTCGACTGGCGCTCGGCGGCCAGCGCCATGGTGCGCTCCAGGGTCTTGGTCAGGGGCTTTTGCAGGAAATGCCCGATGCCCAGCGCCAGCGGGAACGCGATGATCGGAATCCAGACCAGATGCCCGCCCAGCAAGGCGATGACCAGCAGGATGAGGATGGTGAACGGCAGGTCGATCAGGCTGGTCAGGGTCAGCGACGTGAGGAAGTCGCGCATGCCCTGGAATTCATGGATGTTCTGCGCGTAGCTGCCCACGCGCGCCGGACGGTTTTTCATCGACATGCCGACGATGCGTTCGAACAGCGTGGCCGAGATGATCAGGTCGGTCTTCTTGCCGGCCAGGTCCAGGCACAGGCTGCGCAGCCCCTTGAGCAGCAGGTCGAACAGGTAGGCACCGCAGATGCCCACCGCCAGCACCCACAGGGTCGCGGTGGCCTGGTTGGGCACGACGCGGTCGTAGACGTTCATCACGAACAGAGGCGCGGCCAGGGCAATGATATTGATCACCAGGCTGGCGGCGATGGCGTCGGCATACAGCCAGCGCGAGCGCTTGAGGGTGTCGCGGAACCAGGAATGGGCACGCGGGATCAGCGAGCCATTGGTGACGTCGAACTTGTGCTGCGGCTGGGCGAAAAACACCCGGCCGGTGAAATCCTGAATCAGCGTTTCGCGCGCCACGCGCACTTCACCGCCATCGCTTTCGCTGAGCAGCAACCGCGCGGTATCGCCTTCCCAGCCCAACAGCACGGCGCAGCGCGCGTCCTTGAGCATCAGCATGGCCGGCAGCGCTATGGACGGAATCTGATCCAGCTTGCGTTGCAGTACACGGCCTTGCAGACCGGCGCGTGCAGCGGCCCGCGGCAGCAGGTCAGCGGTCAGACGCTGCGAGGGCAGCGGCAGACCGGTGGTCAGCATGGCGCGGCTGGCGGGCTTGTGATGCAGCGAGCACAGCGTCAGCAGGCCGTCGAGCAACGGATCATCGTGCTGGCTGCGTGGGTCCTGGCTGAGTAGTACCGAACTTAATTCCGAATCCACGCTGACACTCTCTTATCGCTCATTGAACACCTCGACCCTATCAGGATCAGTTCATCCCGCCTGGTCTGGCAGCGGTTTGGGTTGCATTTGCACAAGGGATGCCAGCGTACACGCTGGTCGCTGGCTTCGCATGAGCTCGTTTGGCAAACGGATGCACGGCGAGTCGGGCAACCTCGATAGCCATGGGGGGTGTTTCATCGCTGATTCAATCCGACCGGGGTGAGCAATCGTTTCGCCAATCAACAGTCAGTGGCCATTTGGCACCCGTGCCCCGGTGAAAAAATTTCTTCAATCAACACAAGGAGTTAGCCTTTATAACTTGCACACCAACAATTACGAACTTTCCGTTGTGATGTTTGTCCATCCACCCATGTTGTGTGACTGACATATAACGGTAAGCCTGAACTCGCCATTTTCGCACCGGCGACTCGCACGCCAAGCCCCAGGCCATCTACCGTTCATCCACGCTCCACGTACTGTGCAGCCCGCGCCTGGCAGGCTTTGTGCTACATCCGGCTTTCTTGCGACGCATCCATGGCGAGCCTTCCTGACGACATCTCCTGGATATTCCAGAAGCGACTTTTTTTGTCACATCAACCGGCGAAAAATGTCAGTCGTTGTCGTCTTGACGTCAATGAACTCACGCTGTTGAAGCGTTTTGCATACCTAAGAAATATCAATGTGACATTACACAATGGATTGTTTAGGATGGCGCCAAATAGGTCAATACATTGTCATAAAGTTCATTTTAGCGGATTTAAGACAATAGTTTGACGTCAATATTACAACATACAATACGTACCGAATGCCCGTCGCCTTCACTGACGATGTTCAGGCACCGTACCAAACGAATCGTCACCCCGGAGAGTCACCCACATGAGCAGTGTTGTTGCCATCGTCAAAAGCATTGTTGGCCAAGTATTCGCAGTGTCCCCCGAGGGGATTCGCCGAGTGCTTATCGAAGGGGATCGGCTGTTCGCCGGGGAGCAGGTCGTCACGGGTGAAGCCGGTGCGGTCACGTTGGCGCTGGCCGATGGCCGCACCATCGACCTGGGACGCGACACTCAATGGAGTGCCAACACGCCCGACTCAATCGCCGATCTGAGCGCTGCCACGGCTCAGGCGGCCCCTTCGGTAGAAGAGTTGCAGCAGGCCATCGCGGCCGGCGCCGACCCTACCCAGGATCTGGAAGCCACGGCCGCAGGCCCGGGCGCGAACGACACAGGCGGTGAAGGCGGCGGTAGCCACAGCTTCGTACTGCTCAGCGAAACCGCAGGCGAAGTCGATCCCACCGTGGGCTACCCCACCGAAGGTCCGAACGCGGGTGCAGCGCAAAATACGCGCGAGATCGAAGGCGATACCAACCCAATCAACGCCGACACCGGTAACGACCCGGCCGTCCAGCGCACGGCCACACTGACCGTGACGGCAACGACTGCCATCACCGAAGCCGGCGGCGTGATCACCTACACCGCCACCGTGACCCAGGCACCTTCTGCCGACCTGACCGTCAACCTGTCCAATGGCCAATCGGTGCTCATTCCCGCCGGCCAGACCACAGGCGCCGTCAACGTCACCGTGCCGGACACCAACACGCCTTACATCGATCCGTCGCAGATCTCCGTAACCGTCACCGGCACCACCGGCGGTGGCGACCTGGCGGTCACCACCGATCCGACCCCGGCCGTCACCCGTGTCGACGACACAATCGACGTCACCACCGTGACCCTGACCGTGGGCAACAACCCGGTCACCGAAGGCACGACGATCACTTACACCGCCGTGCTCACCAATCCGGCGCAGACGCCGGTAACCGTGACCCTGTCAAACGGCTCCACCATTACCATCGCGGCTGGTCAGTCGTCGGGGTCGATCGACGTGGCCGCACCGGCCAACGACGTCTACAACAATCCGACTACCCTCAACACCACCATCACCGGCGCTACCGGTGGCAATTTCGAAAGCCTGGTGCCAAGCACAACGCCTGCGGTGGTCAACATCGTCGACTCGATCGACACGACGACCGTCGTGCTCACCGCGACCACGCCGGCCGGCGGCGCCGTCGAAAACGGCACCATTGTCTACACCGCTACCATTGGCGCACCTGTCACTGGTTCGCCAGTGGTTGTGACCTTGTCGAACAACCAAACCATCACCATCGGTGTAGGCGAAACCAGCGGCTCGGTTTCCTTCCCTCTGGGCAACGACGTCTACAACGGCGCCGCCACCGTCAGCACCGCGATCACCGGCGTAACCGGTGGCAACTACGAGCAGCTGACGCCGAACACCACACCGGTTGTGACGCCGGTTGGCGATAGCGTTGATGTCACCAACGTCGTACTGACCGCTACCGTTCCAGCGGGCGGCGCTGTTGAGAATGGCACCATCGTCTACACAGCTACCGTTGGCGCCCCCGTCACTGGCTCGCCAGTCGTCGTGACTTTGTCGAACAACCAAACCATCACCATTGGTGTAGGCGAAACCAGCGGCTCGGTCTCCTTCGCTCTGGGCAACGACGTCTACAACGGCGCCGCCACCGTCAGCACCGCGATCACCGGCGTAACCGGCGGCAACTACGAGCAGCTGACGCCGAACACCACACCGGTTGTGACGCCGGTTGGCGATAGCGTTGATGTCACCAACGTCGTGTTGACCGCTACCGTTCCAGCGGGCGGCGCCGTTGAGAATGGCACTATCGTTTACACCGCTACCGTTGGCGCGCCTGTCACGGGTTCACCAGTGGTTGTGACCCTGTCGAACAACCAGACCATCACCATTGGTGTAGGCGAAACCAGCGGCTCGGTTTCCTTCCCTCTGGGCAACGACGTCTACAACGGCGCCGCCACCGTCAGCACCGCGATCACTGGCGTAACCGGTGGCAACTACGAGCAGCTGACGCCGAACACAACGCCGGTCGTGACCCCGGTTGGCGATAGCATCGACGTCACCAACGTTGTGCTGACCGCCACTGTCCCAGCGGGCGGCGCCCTGGAAAACGGCACCATCCTCTACACGGCTACCGTTGGCGCACCTGTCACCGGCTCGCCGGTTGTCGTGACCCTGTCGAACAACCAGACCATCACCATCGCGGTCGGTGAAACCAGCGGTACCGTTTCCTACACCCTGGGCAATGACGTCTACAACGGCGCCGACACCGTCAGCACCGCGATCACCGGCGTAACCGGCGGCAACTACGAGCAGCTGACGCCGAACACCACACCGGTTGTGACGCCGGTTGGCGATAGCGTTGACGTGACCAACGTCGTGTTGACCGCCACTGTCCCAGCGGGCGGCGCCCTGGAAAACGGCACCATCCTCTACACGGCTACCGTTGGCGCACCTGTCACCGGCTCGCCGGTTGTCGTGACCCTGTCGAACAACCAGACCATCACCATCGCGGTCGGTGAAACCAGCGGTACCGTTTCGTACACCCTCGGCAACGACGTCTACAACGGCGCCGATACCGTCAGCACCGCAATCACTGGCGTAACCGGTGGCAACTACGAGCAACTGACCCCGAACACAACGCCGGTCGTGACCCCGGTTGGCGATAGCATCGACGTCACCAACGTCGTGTTGACCGCCACTGTCCCAGCGGGCGGCGCCCTCGAAAACGGCACCATTGTCTACACGGCTACCGTTGGCGCACCTGTCACCGGCTCGCCGGTTGTCGTGACCCTGTCGAACAACCAGACCATCACCATCGCGGTCGGTGAAACCAGCGGTACCGTTTCCTACACCCTGGGCAATGACGTCTACAACGGCGCCGACACTGTCAGCACCGCGATCACCGGCGTAACCGGCGGCAACTACGAGCAGCTGACCCCGAACACCACACCGGTCGTGACCCCGGTTGGCGATAGCATTGACGTGACCAACGTCGTCTTGACCGCCACTGTCCCAGCGGGCGGCGCTCTCGAAAACGGCACCATCCTTTACACCGCGACCGTCGGCGCTCCAGTCACCGGCTCGCCGGTTGTCGTGACCCTGTCGAACAACCAGACCATTACCATTGCAGTGGGCGAAACCAGCGGTACCGTTTCGTACACCCTGGGCAATGACGTCTACAACGGCGCCGACACTGTCAGCACCGCGATCACCGGCGTAACCGGCGGCAACTACGAGCAGCTGACCCCGAACACCACACCGGTCGTGACCCCGGTTGGCGATAGCATTGACGTGACCAACGTTGTGCTGACCGCCACTGTCCCAGCGGGCGGCGCCCTGGAAAACGGCACCATCCTATACACGGCTACCGTTGGCGCCCCCGTCACTGGCTCGCCAGTCGTCGTGACTTTGTCGAACAACCAGACCATTACCATCGCAGTGGGCGAAACCAGCGGCACCGTTTCCTACGCGTTGGGCAATGACGTTTACATTGGTGCCAACACGGTCAGCACCGCCATCACCGGCGTAACCGGCGGCAACTACGAGCAGCTGACGCCGAACACCACTCCTGTGGTAACGCCAGTCAGCGATGTGATCGATGTCACCACCATCAGCCTCACCGGTGCTGCGTCGGTAACCGAAGGTGAATCGGCGAGCTACACGCTGACCCTGAGCAATCCAACCAACGTCGACACCCAGGTCACCCTGAACCTGAGCTACGGCGGCAGCGCTACACGTGCCGACTATCAGGGCACGGACACCATCACCGTGACCATCAAGGCGGGAGAAACCAGCGCCAACTTCCAACTGCCCATCATCGATGACGCCTTGGTCGAAGGCCGCGAGAACGTCGTGGTCACCATCGCCAATCCGACCGGCACCAACTTCGAGAGCCTGGTAGTCAACCCGCAGGCCGCCAGCGTCAATACCGTCATCATCGACAACGACGCACCCGTGGTCGGCGACAACGACGGCGTGCCAGGCAACAAACTGACCGGTACCGAAGACACCGTACTGGCACTGGACTGGGCCTCGTTCAACATCGAGCCAACCGCCAACCCCAACCTCGACCTGGGGATCAAGTTCACCAGCCTGCCGGCGAACGGCTCGCTGCAATACAACGATGGCTCGGGCTGGAGAGACCTGACCCAGGCCGATCTGGGCACCACGTTCAGCAAGGCTCAAATCGACGCAGGCACACTGCGCTTCGTCCCGGTGGCCGATGAGTCGGGCAGCGATGCCTACAACAACGGCGGCACAGGCGACCAGCGCAGCGATTACGCCAACTTCACCTTCACCCCGACGGTCGATGCCCTGGTGGGCAAGCCGGGTACCGTGGTCATCGACATCAAGCCGGTGGCTGACGTCCCCGTGCTGTCCGTGGCTCAGACGATCTCCGGCCTGATCAAGTACACCTACACCGACCTGCAAGGTCTTGGCACCAACGGTGAAGGCGCTGATCCTGCGTTGATCAAGTCCACCATCGAAGCCGCAGGCAGCCGTCCGGGCGTCGTCATCTCCGACGTCGGTGACTCTAACGTGGTGCAGGGCACCGGTACCAAAGTCACCGGCCTGATCTTCCTCGAAGCTGGCAAGACCTACACCTTCAGCGGCAAGGCCGACGACGGTCTGTTGATCAACGTTGGCGGCAAGGATCTGGATGGCGCGCACTGGGGCGCTGGCATCGACCCGACCTCGGGCGACTACACCGGCAGCATCACGCCGACCGAAACCGGCTACTACAGCATCGATCTGTATCACTACAACCAGAACGGCCCAGGCTTCTACAACCTGAACCTCTCGGTGGACCAGGGTCCAGCGACGTCGATCGGCGCGAGCGGCGTGCCGCTCTACAGTGATATCAGTGAAGTCATCAACCAGGGCATCGATGTCGTCTCGCACGTCGACACCAATGGCGACGGCTACTACGCCGGCTACGAACTGAACCACGGTGCCGAAGACACCGCGATCCAGCTGAGCACCATCGCCGTCTCGTTCGGCGATACCCGCGACGGCTCCGAACTGCATGTGCTGCAGATCAGCGGTATTCCGGTGGGTGCAGTACTGCGTGATGGCGCCAACCACGTTTATGTGTCCGAGGCTGGCGGCACCGGCACGGCTGATATCACCGGCTGGAACCTCAGCACCCTGACTTTCCAACCGCCGACCGACTTCAACGGCACCGTGGCGCTGACCGTTACCGCAACGGCCACCGAAAAAGCCGATCTGGCCAACCCAGCTTCGGTCAGCCAGCAGCTGAATATCATCGTCGACCCGGTCACCGACGTGACCAACGTGGTTCTCACCGCCGAAGTCCCAGCGGGCGGCGCGGTCGAGAACGGCACCATCGTCTACACCGCCACGGTCGATTCGCCAGTGACCGGCGCGCCAGTGGTCGTCAGCCTGTCGAACAACCAGGTCATCACCATTCCCGTAGGTCAAACATCGGGCTCGGTGACTTACGTCATTGGCAACGACGTGTACAAAGGTGCCGATACCGTCAGCACGGGCATCACCGGCGTAAGCGGTGGCAACTACGAACAGTTGACTCCGAACACCACGCCAGTCGTCACCCCAGTTGGCGACAGCATCGATGTCACCAGCGTCGTACTGACCGCCACCGTTCCTGCAGGCGGCGTCGCTGAAAACGGCACCATCGTCTACACCGCCACTGTCGGCGCACCGGTCACCGGTTCGCCGGTTGTCGTGACCCTGTCGAACAACCAGACCATCACCATTCCCGTCGGTCAGACGTCGGGCTCGGTGTCCTATGTTGTCGGCAACGACGTGTACAAAGGTGCCGACAACGTCAGCACTGGCATCACCGGCGTAAGCGGTGGCAACTACGAGCAATTGACGCCGAACATCACGCCAGTCGTGACCCCGGTCAGCGACAGCAACGACGTTACCAACGTCGTACTGACTGCCGCTGTTCCAGCGGGCGGGGCCGTTGAAAACGGCACCATCGTCTATACCGCCACCGTTGGCGCTCCGGTCACCGGCTCGCCGGTTGTAGTGACCCTGTCGAACAACCAGACCATCACCATCGGTGTGGGCGAAACCAGCGGTACCGTCTCCTACACCCTGGGTAACGACGTCTACAACGGCGCCAACCCTGTCAGCACGGCTATCACCGGCGTAACCGGTGGCAACTACGAGCAACTGACCCCGAACACCACGCCGGTCGTAACTCCAGTTGGTGATAGCACCGACGTCACAAACGTCGTACTGACCGCTACCGTCCCGGCGGGCGGCGCCCTGGAAAACGGCACCATCCTCTACACCGCGACCGTCGGCGCACCTGTCACCGGCACTCCGGTTGTCGTGACCCTGTCCAACAACCAGACCATCACCATCGGTGTGGGCGAAACAAGTGGCACTGTTTCCTACACGCTGGGTAATGACGTCTACACCGGCGCCGCCACCGTCAGCACGGCCATCACCGGTGTAACCGGTGGCAACTATGAACAGCTGACTCCGAACACCACGCCAATCGTGACCCAGGTCGGCGATGTGACCGATGTCACCACCATCAGCCTCAGCGGCACTGCGTCGGTAACCGAAGGTGAGTCTGCGAGCTACACGCTGACCCTGAGCAATCCGACCAATGTCGATACGCAGGTCACCCTGAACCTGAGCTACGGTGGCAGTGCGACAGGTGCCGACTATCGGGGCACGGACACCATCACCGTGACCATCAAGGCGGGGGAAACCAGCGCCAACTTCCAACTGTCCATCGTCGATGACGCCCTGGTCGAAGGCCGCGAGAACGTCGTGGTCACCATCGCCAATCCGACCGGCACCAACTTCGAGAGCCTGGTAGTCAACCCGCAGGCCGCCAGCGTCAATACCGTCATCATCGACAACGACGCGCCCGTGGTCGGCGACAACGACGGCGTGCCGGGCAACAAACTGACCGGTACCGAAGACACCGCACTGGCACTGAACTGGGCGTCGTTCAACATTGAGCCAACCGCCAACCCCACCCTCGACCTGGGCATCAAGTTCACCAGCCTGCCGGCTAACGGTAACCTGCAGTTCAACGACGGCAGCGGCTGGAAAAACCTGACCCAAGCGGATCTGGGCACCACGTTCAGCAAAGCCGATATCGAGGAAGGCAAGCTGCAGTTCGTCCCAGTGGCCGACGAGTCGGGCAGCGATGCCTACAAGAACGCCGGTACCGGTGACCAGCACAGCGACTACGCCAGCTTCACCTTTACCCCGACGGTCGACGCTCTGGTGGGCAAGCCCGGCACCGTGACCATCGACATCAAACCGGTGGCTGACGCACCGATCCTGAGCCTGACACCGGACTACGTCGTTCCGACCGGTCTGATCAAGTACACCTACACCGGCCTGCAAGGGCTGGGCACCAATGGCGAAGGCGCTGACCCTGCACTGATCAAGTCCACCATCGAAGCCGCCAACCGGCCTCAGGGCGTGGTCGTTGCCGATGTGGGTGACACCAATGTCGTACAGGGCACCTCTACCAAAGTCACCGGCCTGATCTTCCTCGAAGCCGGCAAGACCTACACCTTCACCGGCAAGGCCGACGACGGTCTGCTGATCAACGTTGGCGGCAAGGATTTGAGCACCGCCCACTGGGGCGCTGGCGTCGATCCCACTTCAGGTGACTTCAGCGGCACCTTCAAGCCGACTGAAACCGGCTACTACAGCCTGGATCTGTACCATCACAACCAGAACGGGCCGGGCTTCTACGGCCTGAACCTGTCGGTCGACCAAGGCCCTGTGACTCCGATCGGCCAGAGCGGAGCGCTGCTGTATACCGACATCGCCGACCTGGTGAACCAAGGCATCAAGGTTACCCCACACGTCGATAGCAACGGTGATGGTTACTACGCCGGCTACGAACTGAACCACGGTGCCGAAGACACTGCGATCCAGCTGAGCACCATCAACGTCACCTTCGGCGACACGCGTGATGGTTCCGAACTGCACGTGCTGCAGATCAGCGGTATCCCGGCAGGTGCAGAGCTGCGTGACGGCGCTGGCCATAGCTACGTTTCTACAGCCGGTGGCACCGGCACGGCCGATATCACCACGTGGGATCTGAAAACCCTGACCATCACGCCGCCGACCGATTTCAACGGCACTCTGGCGCTGACCGTCACGGCCACCGCCACCGAGAGCGCTGACCCGGCCAACCCGGCTTCGGTCAGCCAGCAGCTGAACGTCATCGTCGACCCGGTTACCGACGTGACCAATGTCGTGCTTACGGCACAAACGCCACCAGGCGGCGTGCTGGAAAACGGCACCATCGTCTACACCGCGACGGTGGGTAATCCGGTGACTGGCACACCGGTCGTCGTCAAGCTCTCGAACGACCAAGTCATCACCATTCCTGTGGGTGAGACGTCGGGCTCGGTGTCGTACGTCGTCGGCAACGACGTGTACAAAGGCGCCGACAGCGTCAGCACCGCCATCACCGGCGTGACCGGTGGCAACTACGAGCAACTGGCCCCGAACACCACCCCGGTCGTGACCCAGGTCAGCGACAGCAACGACATCACCAATGTCGTACTGACCGCACAAACGCCAGCAGGCGGCGTGGCTGAGAACGGCACCATCGTCTACACCGCCACCGTCGGCGCACCTGTCACTGAATCGCCAGTGGTCGTGACCCTGTCGAACAACCAGACCATCACCATTCCGGTAGGTCAGACGTCGGGCTCGGTGTCCTACGTCGTCGGCAACGACGTGTACAAAGGCGCTGACAGTGTCAGCACCGCCATCACTGGCGTGACCGGTGGCAACTACGAGCAACTGGCCCCGAACACCACCCCGGTCGTGACCCAGGTCAGCGACAGCAATGACGTCACCAACGTCGTACTGACCGCACAAACGCCAGCAGGCGGCGTGGCTGAGAACGGCACCATCGTCTACACCGCCACCGTCGGCGCACCTGTAACCATCTCGCCGGTGGTCGTGACCCTGTCGAACAACCAGACCATCACCATTCCGGTAGGTCAGACGTCGGGCTCGGTGTCCTACGTCGTCGGCAACGACGTGTACAAAGGCGCCGACAGCGTCAGCACCGCCATCACTGGCGTGACCGGGGGCAACTACGAACAACTGGCTCCAAACACCACCCCGGTCGTGACCCAGGTCAGCGATAGCAACGACGTCACCAACGTCGTACTGACCGCACAAACGCCAGCAGGCGGTGTGGCTGAAAACGGCACCATCGTCTACACCGCCACCGTCGGCGCACCTGTAACCATCTCGCCGGTGGTCGTGACCCTGTCGAACAACCAGACCATCACCATTCCGGTAGGTCAGACGTCGGGCACTGTGTCCTACGTCGTCGGCAACGACGTGTACAAAGGCGCCGACAGCGTCAGCACCGCCATCACCGGCGTGACCGGCGGCAACTATGAGCAACTGGCTCCAAACACCACCCCAGTCGTGACCCAAGTCAGCGACAGCAATGACGTCACCAACGTCGTACTGACCGCACAAACGCCAGCAGGCGGCGTGGCTGAGAACGGCACCATCGTCTACACCGCCACCGTCGGCGCACCTGTCA